>PLXG01000496.1 GCA_003153195.1 Myxococcales bacterium | reverse complement strand
GCCGATGCCGAACGTGATCGGCAGCGCGATGAAGTTGAGGAAGTTGGTTCGCACGCCCAGCCAGGCCGCGCAGCCGAGCATCCACAAGACTCCGCTGACGAGCGCGATGAGCACGATGGCCGCGCCGCGACGACTCTTGGCCAGCACGATGACCAAGAGCGCGACGCCGAACAGCGAGGCAAAGGTGGCGCGTGGAGCGTCGTGCACGATCGAGCGAATCATGGCGCCGAAGATGACCGCGTGGCCGGAGGATCGCACCACCGTGCCGTCGTCGAGTGGAATCTGGCCAATGAGATCGGCGATGCGCATCAGGTTTCGCCCGTCCCACACCGAGACATGCTCATCGTGATAGACCAGCACGATTCGTCCGAGGGTACCGTCCATCTCGGTGAATGGGCGGCGAATCATCTCCGGCAGATCGGCGGCCTCGACGCGCCCGAGATTCTCCGGCGGCCTGAGCTCCTGCAGATCGGCGCGTACTTTGTCGGACGCCAGCTTGAGATCTTTCGAGTCGAGGAGCTCGCGCAGCTCGTCGATCGCGGCAAGCTTCTTGCGCTGCTCGGTCTCCGATCCGGGTAGGAAGTTTTCCAGCGTGGTGACCGCGCCGATGAGCGGCCCCGATGCACTTCCTTTGCGCGCCGGCAGCGAGCGATCGCGCTCGAGGACTTTTTTGCGAATCTCTTCGGAATGCTCACGCGTGTCGGAGATGATCACCGCCGGCGTGAGCGTCTTGCCGAAGATCTTGTCGACACGAGGGGCCAGCGCCGCGGCGCCCGACACCAAGCTGCGGCGGTTGCGCAGATTGCGGAAGTCGTACTCGAAGGGATCGTGCAGATAGCGACCGAGCGGAATGATGGAAAAGAGCGTCAGCACGGCGAACACCGCCAAGCAGGTGCGCGGCGCGCGCGTGGCGGCGCGTGAAACCAGATCAGCGAAGGCGAGCCCGCCGCCCTTGCCGGCGATTCGGCGCGCCAGTTGGTTGCGGTGATCGAACGCCGCCCACAGCGCCGGTAGGATGGTGACCGTGGCCAACCAGGCGGCGACCATGCCGATGCCGCCGATCGATCCAAACTGCGAGAAACCGCGGAAGCGAGTGGCCATGAGCGACGCGTACGAAATGGCGGCACCCAGTGCGGCCACTAGCGTGGGACGAATGGTGTGATGGAGCGCGCCCGAAGCGGCTTCGCGCGGCGATTTTCCGGCGCGACGCTCCTCTTCGTATCGGGCAAGCACGATGATGGGTAAGTTGATCCCGTTTCCGACCACAATCGATCCCATGAACGCGGTCGACGCGTTCAAGTAACCGAACAATAGCTGCGCCATGCCGAAGGCAGTGGCCACGCCCACCAGCGCCGGCGCGCCGACGAATGGAATGGCGCGAATTCGTCCGTAGAAAAAGAAAACCGCCAAGCAGACCAGTGTCACGCACAGCCCGGTGGCCCACACTAAATCGTTTTCAAGCGCTTGACGCTCTTCCAGCTGGGCCATCACGTCACCGGTGAGCCCGACCTTCATCTGCGGGTGATATCGCTCGGGATGCGCATCCTTCATCAGCGCCAAGGCCGCTTTGGCCAGCCGCTCGCCGGCGCGCTCGGCGAACAGTCCTCCCGGCGGCCGACAGACGATCACCACCAGCTTTCCATCGGGACTCTCGAAATATCCGCTGGGGAACGGATCGATCGATTCGACGCTCGACCGCATCCGCTTGATGACCGCCTCGGGCGGCTCGGACTCGTTCAAGATGTCGACGAAGAGCGGATTCTTTTCGCGATCGATCTCCGACCTCAGCGAATCCTTGAGCGCGCGCAGATCGGGCAGCGACGCGTACAGCCAGCGACGGTCGATGAAGAACTGTCGCTCCTTGCGCACGTCGAAGGTGGCGACCTGCAGCACGTCGGGCGGCAGCTGTCGGAACTTTTCCGTCAGATCGGCGGCCAGCTTGAGGTTGGCGTCGCGGCTGGGACTTTCGATTGCCACCTGCAAGATCGAAGTGCCGCCGATTTTCGTCGACAGATTCTCTAACTCGACCACCGCCGGATCGCGCGAAGGCAAAAGCTCAGCCACGTTGGTACGCAGCTCGAGCTTGGTGCCGAGATAGCTCACGCAGATGGTGAATAGCAGCGCCGCCGCCAAGATCGCGCGGTAGTGGCGCCATACGAAATCGAGATAGCGCTCGAGCCTGAAAGGTGGGTGCTTCACCAAAGCGGGAAAAATCTACCACGGGGCGAATCGTTGAGCGATGGCTTGAGCAATGGTTGAAAAGAAATTTCCTCACCCCTCGGCGGGGCCTGTCGGTATAAAGAGGCGTGACCGCGGACGTCCTCATTGTCGGAGGCGGAATCATCGGGCAGAGCGCGGCGCTGGCGCTCTCGGCGCGCGGTCTCACAGTTACGCTCGTCGAGCGCGGTCCGCTCGGTGGTCAGGCTTCGAGCGCGGCGGCAGGAATTTTGGCGCCGGAGATCGAGGCCGTCGGTGAGGGGCCCCTCCTCGATTTGGCCCTCCGCAGTCGCGAGCGCTGGCCGGCGTTTGCCAGCCAGATCGAGTCGGCGTCGGGGATCGAGATCGATTTTCGGAACGGTGGCGCGCTACGGGTCGCTTTTGACGAATCCGAATCGGCCGAGCTCGATCGGATCGAGTCTTGGCAACGCGCGCGTGGACTTTCGGTGGAGCGGCTCGACGACAGTGGCCTCGCGGCCCTGGAACCGTCGCTGCGGCCGGCGCGGTCGGCGCTGCGCTATCCAGAGGGTCGTCAAATCGATCCGCGACGGCTGATGCGGGCGCTCGCAGTCGCCACCTCGCGCGCCCCCATCACGGTGATGGCGCGCGAGGTGATCGGGATCCGTCACGATCGGAAAAGGGTATTGGGCGTCGACACCGACAGCGGAACGATTTTCGCAGGTCAGGTTCTGATCGCGGCCGGCTGCTGGTCTTCGCGACTGGAAGGCGCCTCCGCCTCGCGCTCGGTCCGTCCACTTCGCGGGCAGCTGATCGAGCTGCAACTGCCCCAAGATGTACTGCAACACACGGTGTTCGCCTGCGGAGGATATTTGGTGCCGCGAACAGACGGGCGGGTGGTGGCCGGATCCACCGAGGAGGAGGTCGGATTCGACGCGAGCACCACCGACGCAGCCGTCTCGCTCCTCGCCGCACGCGCTGCGCGCATCGCACCGGCACTGGCCATCGCGCCGATCCTCCGCAGCTGGGCCGGGCTGAGACCGACCACTGAAAATCATTTCCCCATTTTGGGAGCAGGAATTCTCGCCGGTCTTTACTGGGCGACCGGCCACCATCGCAACGGGATCCTCCTCGCCCCGGCGACCACTGACGCGGTAGTGAGCTGGATCTGTGAGAAAACGGCGACGCCCTTGGCGTGGAGCGCCTTCTCGCCGAACGGCTAGGCGCTCTCTCGGCGATCCGGCCTTGGTATTGCATTCGCTAGGGACATGATCGACCTACGCAGAATTTTGGTTCCGATCGATTTCTCCGCGCATTCCACCTCGGCGCTCGATACCGCCGTCGAGTTTGCGCGCCGCTTTCACGCCGAGATCCACCTGCTACACGTGCATCAGCTCCCTTCCTATGTCTATCCGGACGGCATCTTTCCGCTCACACCGGAGCTGATCTCCGATGTGGAGAAGAAGATCGCGCTCGAGCTCGAGCGATCGGCGATCCGCGTACGCGCGGCCGAGGTCGAGTGCACCACCAAGTTGGTCATCGGTGTCACCTTCCTCGAGATCGTTGCGTATGCCCGCGAGTGCGACGCCGATCTGATCGTGATGGGTACGCACGGCCGATCGGGGCTGGCCCATGCGCTCCTCGGAAGCGTCGCCGAAAAGGTCTTGCGCAAGGCCCCTTGCCCCGTGCTCACCGTTCGTCCCGAGGGTCATAGCTTCGTTCATCCGTAACTCGGCGTCCGTAGTCTCGCCCTCACCCTGCATCCGATGCTAGAGTGCGCCCGCGCATGGGCAGAATGTTCATCGGTGCGGTGGCGCTCGGTCTCGGAGCGGCCGTAGGGCTGGCCGCGATCGAGAGCGCTTATGTGCTCAGCTCAGCGGGCGCGTCGCTCGACGGTTTCGGCGAGCTGGCGCCATTCTGCCTCGAGGTTTTTGCGCTGCTGGCCGCGATAGGCATCCTCGCCGGAGCGCTGCAGGGTGCCATCGCCATCGCCATCGAACGTGCGCCTCTTCGACTTCGCGCCCCACTTTATGCGGCCGCGCTCTTGCCGGCATATGTCGTGCTCGTCCATCTCCTGTTCCGCGGTCGTCACGCCCAAGAGATCCGCGGGCACCGCTTCATTCAAGTGGCGGTTTGTGCACTTCTGATCGCCGCGACGATGGTCGTGGCAGGCGCGCTTCGCTCATCCCGTCGGTGGCGACAAAAACCATTGGCGCTCGCGCTGGTTCTATTTGCGGTCTTGGCCTACCTCGCCGATCAGCGTGTGCTTCCCCGGCTCTATCCCTCTTTTCATGTAGCGCTCGAGCTGGGCGCGCTCGGAATGCTCGAGCTGGCCGTCTATATCCTTTTCTCATTCGAATCTTCGCGTCGACGGCGGGTCGCCTGGCTGGCGATTCCGCTGGTGTTCGTGGGTGCCGCAGCATCGCTTCATTTTCTCGCGCGCGATCGTGTACTCAAGGCGGTGGTCCTCGAGCATGCGGCGATCGCCGGCCGCACGTTGCGCGCGATTTCACCCTCGGTGAAGGCGCCGTCGAGCCAGGTGCTGACCAAGAATGAGGAGCGCACATCCCCCGTTCGTTTTGGACCACACCTCGGCGGCATCAACGTTCTTCTCATCACCGTCGATGCGATGCGCGCCGATCGCCTGAACGCCAGTGTGACACCCGAGCTCGAGCGTTTCGTGAGCACCGGAACGGTCTTCGAGCACGCCTACGCACAGGTGCCGCACACCTCGTTTTCGATCGCGACTTTGCTCACCGGCAAGTTCATCTATTCGCTCTCCACACTGGGATTGGCGGCGGAGAAGCACGAGAGTCTGGCGCAAGTGCTCAAGCGCGAGCGCTACAAGACCGCGGCGTTTTATCCGCCGGCGGTATTCTACATCGATCACGATCGGCTGGCGTCGCTGGAGAAGTCGGCCTACGGCTTCGAGTACGTGAAATATGAATATCTGAACGCGGACAAGCGCACCGATCAGGTGATTCGCTATTTGGAAGAAGAGAAGCCGGAACGGACCTTCATGTGGGTGCACTATTTCGAGCCGCACGAGCCGTACGATCTGCACGACGGGTTCACGCGCACCTCACAAGAGTCGACCACTCCGTCGGCAATCGATCGATACGAAGGCGAGATTCGCTATACCGACCATGAGATCAGCCGGCTACTCGAGTACCTGAAACGCACGCGGCCGCATACGCTGGTGGTGCTGACCGCCGATCACGGCGAAGAATTCGGCGAGCACGGAGGTCGCTATCATGGCACCACGCTCTACGAAGAGCAGGTGCGCGTTCCCCTCGCATTGTTCATGCTCGATGGCAGCGGCATTCCAGCGCGCCACGTTTCGCAGGCGGTCGGGCTGGTGGATGTGTCACCAACGGTGTTGGCGCTGCTGGGCGTTCCGCCGTCACTAAAGATGCGAGGTTACGATCTCGGACCGCTGCTTTCCGAGCCGCTGGCGAACGACTATGTTCGCGGTGCGGTGTTCGGCGAGATCGATCGTCGCAAGATGGTCGTCGATGGCACACAGAAATTGATCTGCGATTTTACCGGCGACAGCTGTGAGCTCTACGATTTGGCAAACGATCACGGTGAGAAGAAGAACCTGGTTCGAGATGCGTCGCTCTACGAAAAGCTGCGCGGCGAGCTCGACCAATGGATGGCGCAGCAGACCCAGTTTGAAGACAAAGACGATCCGTTGATGAGTCTTTTGTCGCCGGCCGAACAGACGCTGATCAATCGTGGACGGCAGGGTGATCGAGGGTCGGTAGCGGGCCTGATGCTGCTACTAGAGAACGAGCACGTCGAGGTGCGGCGCGAAGCGGCACAGCTTTTGTCCAGCCTCGCGCTGACTTCCGCCGACGGGACGCGCTTGGAGAAGGCGACGCACGATCCCGACCGTGTCACGAGCAGGTGGGCGGTGCTGGCGCGCGCGCGGGCCACCGAAAGGTCGGACGATTCACTGGAGACCGAGGTGCGCTCGGCCTGCCAAAGCAAGCTCGCCAGCAACGCGCGCTATTGTGCGCGAGGCGCGTTGGTGCTCGGCAACGTCGCCCAGATGGCGCTCGCGATCGATCGCGTCGCCGATGCCGACGAGCGAGAGCTCGAAGTCGAGCTGGCGCACGCGCTCGGAACATCTCACGATCCATTGGCGCTCGATCCGTTGCTCGCGCATTTGTCTGACGTTCGCACGCGCCGGGAGGTCGCCGAGGCTCTCGGCGAGCTGGGCGACGTTCGCGCCATCGATTCGCTGGCCGGCCCCACCGTGCACGATCCCTACGTGCCGGTGCGCGCCACTTTGGCGACGGTGATGGGGCGACTGGGCGCCCGCGCTTCGGACGCGGGACACCGGCGCGCCGCGGAGGCCTTGCGCGCACTTTTGGCGGAGGAGACCGAGGCTCCTCCAGCCTTGGCCGCCATCGGTGCGCTCGGGCGGCTGCGGGATTCGCACCTGATCGCGCTTGGCACATCCCCGGTTCCGATCGCGCAGCCCGGAAGTCTATGGGTGGCCTGCCCGACGGAGACGACGCTGACAGTGCGATTCGGGAACGAGCCCCGCCGCTTCGAAGTGAAGGACGGTGCGGCGCGCGTGCCGATCGAACGCGCGACCAGGCTCCGAATCGACCGCGGCGCGGCGCCCCTGTTTGCGGTGTTCAGTCCCGCTCAGGCGCCGACCGACGCCAGCAGCCATTCGAGATAGGCCGGATGACTCGCCTCCACCGGCAGCACCAAGATCTCGGGCACCTGGTAGGGATGCATCGCCAGCACGCGCGCGCGAAGCGAGGCCACCTTGTCGCGCGCAGTCTTGACCACGCACAGAATTTCCCTCTCGTCCTCGATCGCGCCCTTCCAGTGGTAGATCGACCGCACGCCCGGAACCAAGTTTACGCAGGCCGCCAGCCGCTCTTCCACCAAGGCGCGCGCGAGGGTCTCGGCCGATTCTTCGGAAGGCGCGGTGATCAGAATCACGACGGCATCAGTCATCTATGCGAAAGAGGATAACTTGACCCGCTTGTCGACCAAAGGCCTATAATGATGAAGATGCGTTTGATTTGCGCGCTCCTGGTTGGATGGGTCGTCGCCATTTCTTCAGGGCGGGCTTCTGCGGAGGACTCACCGGCCAAGGCCCATTTCTTGGCGGGCCAGGCCTACTACGAGCAGGCGAGCTACACCGATGCGCTGCGCGAGTTTCTCGAGTCGTACAAGCTGTCGAAGCGTGCTGAGCTTCTCTACAATATCGCCGGCTGCCATGAGCATCTCGACCACTTCGATGAGGCGGCCGGTGCACTCGAGCAATACTTGGTCGAGCTCCCCACCGCCTCCGATCGGCAAACCATCGAGTTGCGCGTCGCCAACCTACGGGCGCGCGCCAAGCGAACGCTAAAGCCCGCCGAACCCGCGACGACGGCGGTGGTGCCGGTGAAGATATCCTCGGTGCCAGCGGCGGCCGTCGCAGCGGTCAGGCCCGCCACGCCATCGCAGAGCCGGCGACGGGCGATGACCCAGGCGGCGATTGCGCTCGGCGTGATCGGCGGCGCCATGGTGCTCACCGGAATCGCAACCGGATCGGTGGCGCTGGTGAACAATGATCACGATCTCGCCATCGGCACCGACGTGCTGCTGTTTCCCGGCGGAGCGGCGGTGCTGACCAGCATCATCTTGGCAGCCACCAGGCCGAGTGTCGCGCGCGTGACCGCCAGCGCCGGCGGGATCGGAGTGAGCTTCTGATGCGCGCAGTCGGATTGCTCCTCCTTCTCGGTGGATGCTCGCTGATTGTCTCGGGCACCTCTTCGACCGCGCACGACCTCGGCGAGTCGACCACCGAGGACTTGGCCACCAGTTGCGGAGAAAATGTCTGCAGCCTGACCAGTCCTTGCTGCACCGGCACATCTTGTCTGCCATCTACCAGCGGCAAGAGCTGTCAGTGGACCGGCTGTGAAGGTAACAAGACCTGCACCTCACACGCCGAGTGCGCACTGGCCTGCGACCTCAATAAGTTTTGCACGGGCGCAAACGGCGCGTTCGGCTGCCAATCCGATTGTGGCGCGGCCGCCTCATCCTGTCGCAGCGACGCCGATTGCTGCGGCGGTCTTCATTGCAACTCGGCAAAATGCATAGAGGGACCGATCACCGATATGAGCTCGGGCGGAAACCTGAACGACATGTCACATCCTGATATGACCAAGCCCTGCGTGCCAACCCTCATCAATCCATGCTGATCGTGCAAAAATATGGTGGCACGTCGGTCGGATCGATCGAGCGCATGCGCGAAGTGGCCAAGCGCTGCATCGCCACGCAAAAAAAAGGGCACGACGTGGTGGTGATCGTGTCGGCGATGTCGGGCGAGACCAATCGGCTGCTGGGATTGGCCAAGCAGATTAATGAGGATCCGCCGCCGGAATATGACCGCGAGCTCGATGTCATCGCGTCAACGGGCGAGCAAGTTTCGGTGGGACTGGTGGCGCTGGCGATTCAAAAGGCGGGCGGCGAGGCGCAGTCGTTCACCGGCTCGCAGATGCGCATGGTGACCGACTCGTCGTTCACCCGTGCCCGCATCAAGTCGATCGACGGAGCGCGCATTCACGAAGCGCTCGGCGAGAAGAAGATCGCGGTAGTGGCCGGATTTCAAGGCATCGACGAGGCGGGCAACATC
>PLXG01000035.1 GCA_003153195.1 Myxococcales bacterium | reverse complement strand
CAGCGATCGTCGATCGATTCGCCCATTCCGATGATGCCTCCGGAACAGACGGTGATGCCGGCACGACGCACGCGCGCCAAGGTCTCCAATCGATCATCATAGGTGCGAGTGGAGATGATGCTCTTGTAGTGCTGACGCGAGGTATCGAGGTTGTGATTGTAGGCGGTCAGCCCGGCGTCGGCGAGTCGGCGCGCCTGATCGTCGTTGACCATGCCGAGCGTGCAGCAGGCTTCCATGCCGAGCGCGCGTACGCCACGCACCATCGCCAGCACGTTGTCGAACGCCGGACCGTCTTTTACTTCGCGCCAAGCCGCGCCCATACAGAAACGAGTCGCGCCCGTCTCTTTGGCATTTTTCGCGGCGATCAGCACATCATCGACGGCGATCGATTTTTCGGCCGACACCGGCGTCTCGTAGTGCGCGCTTTGCGGACAATAGGAACAATCTTCGGCGCAGCCACCAGTCTTCACGCTGAGCAAAGTGCAGAGCTGAACTTCGTTCGGCGAATGGTGCTGGCGATGAACCGAGTGCGCTCGAAACAGGAGCTCCGAGATGGGAAGGTCATGAATGGCACGAATTTCAGCGAGCCTCATAGGCGCGTCTTTACCATGATCCATATGGTAGAAGATACCCGATGAAGATTGTGGCCGACCAGAACATCCCGTTCGTCGCCGAGGCGTTCGCCGGCATCGGAGAAGTGGTCGCCGTCCCAGCCGCCAGCATCAACGCTAAGTTGGTTCGCGACGCCGAAATTCTGCTGACTCGTTCGACTGTGCGCGTCGGGCCGGCACTTTTGGAGGGAAGTCGGGTCCGCTTCGTCGCCACCGCCACCATCGGGATCGATCATCTGGATTTAGATTGGCTCAAATCGCACAACATCGCCTGTGCATCAGCGCCTGGCTCGAATGCAGACTCGGTGGCGCTTTGGTTTGCTTCCGCTCTACTCGAGCTAGCGGCGCGAAAAGAGATCGACCTATCGTCGTTGCGCATCGGAATCGTGGGGGTAGGAAACGTCGGCAGCCGAGTGGAACGGATCGGGCGAGCGCTGGCCAAAAGTTCCAGTTACTATCCGCTGCGCTGCGATCCACCGCGGGAGCGCGTGGAGGGCGGCGATTTCGTCACGCTCGAAAGAATCTTGGCCGAATGCGATCTGGTGACGATGCATGTCCCGCTCTACCGCGACGGAGCGGACCGGACGTTTCATCTGATCGATGAAGTGGCGCTGGCGAAAATGCGACCGAGCGCCCTCTTGTTCAACGCCTCGCGCGGCGAAGTGATCGACTGCGCTGCACTGGTTGGTCGACTGACATCGGGCAAGCTACGCGCCGTACTCGACGTGTTCGAGAGAGAGCCGGCGCCCGATCCCACGCTGATCGCCGCTTGCGCGCTGGCCACACCGCACATTGCTGGTCATTCTCTCGATGGAAAACTGAACGGCACCAAGATGATCTACACCGCCACGTGTAAGTTTCTCGGCGTCAAGCCGACTTGGAAGCCGAATCTCGAGCGTTTGGAATCGATGACCGGCGATCTGCTCGAAGTTCTCGGAAAGGTCTATCGCATTTCCGAAGATGACGCAGCGCTGAGACGAATCGTCGCACAGCCCGACAGCGGAAAACTATTTCGAGAGTATCGCGAACACTATCCAGTGCACCGTGAGCTCGCTGGCGTGGAGATCGAGACGTCCGACCCTACCGCTGCTGCCGTATTGAAGGCGCTCGGGGCTGACGTCACGAAAAACCTGTGATGGCCGTCGTCAGAGTCGAGTAGACTTTCCCGGTGATTACGATTCAAGACATCGAGCGGGCGCGCGCGCGAATCAAAGATTCGATCTACATCTCGCCCTGCGCCCACTCCGAAACTTTTTCGCTGCTCACCGGCAACAAAGTTTTCTTCAAGCTCGAAAATTTGCAAATGTCGGGATCGTTCAAAGAGCGCGGTGCGCTGAACAAGATCTTGACGCTCACCGACGCAGAACGAAAACGTGGCGTGATCGCCGCATCGGCCGGCAATCACGCACAAGGCGTCGCCTATCACGCGACTCGTCAGGGATTGCGCTCAACCATCGTGATGCCCACCTCGGCGCCGCTCTTCAAGGTCATGCGTACGCGCGAGTTCGGCGCAGAAGTGATCCTTCATGGCGGAAACTACGACGACGCGTACGAAGAAGCAGTTCGTCGCGAAAAAGCCGAAGGTCTGACCTTCATTCATGCGTTCGACGACGACGCGGTCATGGCCGGACAGGGCACCATCGGACTCGAGCTCATCGAGCAAAATCCTTATCTCGATGCGGTGGTCGTTCCCGTCGGCGGCGGCGGCCTGGTGAGCGGCATCGCGGTGGCGATGAAAGAGACCAATCCGCGCATTCGCATCATCGGCGTGCAGACCGCGCGAATTCCGTCGATGCTGCGCGCGCTCGAACAGTCGAAGCCGGTGGTCCTGCCTGCGGCCGGCACCATCGCCGACGGCGTGGCGGTACGGAAGGCGGGCGAGCGGACTTTTCCCACCGTGCAGAAATATGTCGACGAGATCGTCACCGTAGACGAAGAGGAAATTGCCAAGGCTATCTTGTGGCTCCTCGAGCGCGAGAAGACCGTCGCCGAAGGCGCCGGCGCGGTGGGTGTGGCGGCGCTGCTACAAGAGAAGACCAACCTGCGCGATAAAAAGGTGGCGGTCATCGTCACCGGCGGCAACATCGATGTAAACGTGCTTTCGCGCATCATCGAGCGCGGATTAGTCAAAGACGGACGCTTGGTTCGATTGCGCGTTCGCATCAACGATCATCCGGGCGCGCTGCACAAGCTCACCGGACGGATCGCCGAAACGCACGCCAACGTGCTCGAGGTTTTTCACAACCGCGCGTTTTCCCGCGTCGCGCTTGGCGAAACCGCGGTCGATCTGACGCTGGAAACACGCGGCTCCGAGCACATCGACTCGATCTTAAAAAGCTTAGACGAAGCCCATTACGAGCACGAACGCCTCGGCTAGGGGTCACTCCACACCCCTTTAAGCTCCCGAAATTAAAGGACGTATTTTCTACATCGCGAAAACACTTAGGTAAGGGTTGAAGAAAATCGTCGGCGCGACGGTCGGTTTTGCGACACAGAAATCGGGTTTTCGCGGTGTGCGAAATTTCGTTTAAAAAATCGGAGGGTTAACTAGCAGTGGAGTGACCCCTAGTCCGAAGTGCCTTACTCCGACGAGGCGGTGGCTTCGTCTACGACTACGGCTAGGCGCTTGGTGAGCGGTAGGAGTGCGAGGCCGGCGATGATGGCGGCGGCCGCGCTGACGCCGAAGAACAGCGCCTTCGACTCGAACTTGTCCCAAAATCCGGCGAGGATTCCGGAGATTTTTCCACCCAGCGAAGTGGTGAGAAAGAAACCGCCCATCATGAGCGCGGTCAGTCGCCTGGGTGAAACTTTGGATACCAGCGAAAGCCCGATGGGCGAAACGAACAGCTCGCTCACCGTGAATACCGCATAGGTCGAGAAGATCCATCCCGACGAAACCTTGTGGTGATAGATGTCGGCCGACAGACAAGCCGCCACCATCAGCAGCGATGAGATGCCAGCGATGATAATGCCCTGTGCGATCTTGGCCGGCGTGGACGGTTCCTTGCCACGCACACGCAACCAACCGAAAAAACCGACGATAATTGGCGTCAGCAGAATGATGCAAAACGGATTGATCGACTGATAGATCTCGGTCGAAATGAGCTTGAGATCTTTGTCCGGCGGCGGCCAATCGGCGCGCGGAATGTTGTGAAAATAGGGGTCGACGCCCGGCGCGGTGACGACCTTTCCATCGGGACCGAGCGAAGTTCGAAAGCGCTCGTCAAGCACTGGCACGTCTTTGAGCTTGGTGCTGACGGTCTCGGACAAATTGAACTGCCGGAGCGCCGGCTCGACGCTGGCAGGCATCTCGCGGTTGGTGTAGTTGTCGGCCCAAATGGTGAGCGCTGTGGCATTCTGGTTATAGATGTTCCAAAACAGAATCACCACGCCGTACATAATGAGCAGTGTTCCGAGGCGTCGCTTGTCTGACCCGCTCGACTTGGCCCACAGACGGAAATAGAAGAACACGATCGGGATGCAGGCGAACACGAACGCGTCGTTCGAGTCGGAGCCAATCAGATTTCCTGGAATCATCCAGCCGATGACGCCGAAGACCAGCGCCGGCAAGAAGACCGAGCTGGCGATCTGGGAAAACGGCATGTCGCCTGGTTGCGGCGGCCGCTTGATGTCCGCGTGCGCGATGTGCTTGACGCCCGACATGAACCAAACCAAACCGACCACCATGCCCGCGCCGGCGGCGGCGAAGGCGTACCCCCAGCCGTAGTTGTTGCGCAGATAGGCGGCGACGAAATTGCAAACGAACGCGCCCAAGTTGATGCCCATGTAGAAAATGTTGTAGGCGGAGTCCTTCTTCGCTTTGAGCTCGTCGGCGTTGTAGATGTTGCCGAGCAGCGTCGAGATATTGGGTTTGAAAAATCCGTTGCCGATGATGATGAGCCCGAGCGCGGCAAACAGCAGAGGGTTTCCGCCCGGCACCGCCAATAAGAAATATCCGCCGGCCATGAGCGAGCCACCGAGCACGATGGCGCGCCGGTAGCCGATGTAGCGATCGGCGATGAGCCCACCAATAAATGGAGTGAGGTAAACCAACGCGACGTAGGTGCCGACGATGTCGATGGCGATGGCGTTATCGAACCCTTTGCCGCCATTTTTGATGGTGTCCCGCAAAAACAGCAGCAGGATGCCGACCATCAGGTAGTAGCCGAAGCGCTCCCACATTTCGGTAAAGAACAGGACGTAGAGGCCTCGGGGATGACCGCTCGAAGTACCGTTTAGATTCGTCTTTTGGGAGACCGCATCCGCGGAATCGGGCATGCGGGGAAACTACCCGCATTCACGGGCCTTGGGTAGTCCAATGTATGCGGAAGGGGGAGAGAATCAGGCGACGACGTTGACCACGCTTCCGGTCTGGCCGGTGGCGCGCGGAGGCAGCGCGGCGGCGCTGGTGATGAGGGCGGCGGCGTCCTGCCCTTCCAACTGCTGAATGTTCTTTTGCTTGGTCGCCGCGAGAACTTCGTAGTTGCCTTGATTCTGAGAGGGGGACTGCGCCGAGCTTACCGCGTTATTGATCGCGCTCATGATTACTAGATCGGCACATTTTGCCTAGTCTTAAGGACGAATCATCCGCGCACGCTACTTTTTGAGTGTCGCGGCCAGCTCTTCGTAGATGTGGATGGCGCTCTTCACCGACTTCTCCCAATCGCCGAGATGCAGGCTCTCGTTTTCGGAGTGTGCGTTAGTGTAGGGATCTTCGACACCGATGAGCAGCGCTGGCACGCCGCCGAGCTCGCGCGCAAACGGCTCGACAAACGGGATCGATCCCCCGCAACCGATCATGACCGCATCGGTGCCGTAGCCCTTTTTGAGCGCGCGCGCCGCCGCCAAAAAGGCGGGATGCGACGGATCGGTGTACCACCAGCCCGACGCCGGCTCGGCGTGAATCTCCACCTGCACGCCCCACGGCGCAGATTTTTTGAGCGCGGTGATCAGCGCCTGCTGCACGGTCTCGGCATCGAGATCCGGCACCACGCGAATTCCGACCCGCGCCCACGCCGACTCGTTGATGATGTTGCGCGCGCTCTTGCGATCCGACGCCACCAACGCGTTGATGGCGAGCGAGGGCTGACGCCAGTTGGTCTCCCACGGTGGACGACCACCGAGTAGCTCGACGCCGGGAAGCATGCCCGCTTGATCGCGGAAGTTGTCCTGCTTGAGGCTGGCGATCGATTTCTTTTCCGCGTCGGTGAGCGGTTTGACCTTTTCGTAGATTCCCGGAATCGCGATGGTGCCGTCGGCGTTCGATAGCGCCGCGATCATCTTGCAGAGCGCCATGGCCGGATCGGGAACCGGACCGCCCCACATGCCCGAGTGCAGCGACTGCTTGAGCGCCTTCACTTCCACGTCGACATGCACCAGCCCGCGCAGCGCGGTGGTGATCGACGGAATGCCGGTGTCGTAGTTGCCGGTGTCGGTGAGCACGATGGCGTCGGCGGCGAGCAGCGTCTTGTGCGTCCGCAAAAACTGCGCGAGATGCGTCGAGCCGACTTCTTCTTCACCCTCGATGATGATCTTCACGTTGAGCGGAAGTCCGCCGGTTTTGAGACAGGCGTCAACCGCGCTCGAGTGCACGATCACTCCCGCCTTATCATCGGCGGCGCCGCGCGCATACAGTCGACCATTGCGCTCGGTCGGCTCGAACGGCGGCGACTGCCAACGCTCGGCATCGCCCGCCGGTTGCACGTCGTGATGTGCGTATAGCAAAAGAGTCGGCGCGCCCGGTGAAGCGAGCACTTCTCCGTACACGTAGGGATGTGCGCCCTCGATCTCGAGCAGCTTCACGTTCTGAAAGCCGCGCGCCTTGAGAATCTTGGCGGTCTGCTCGGCGCTCTTGCGAACCTCGGCCGGCGGAAATCCATCGAACGACACACTGGGAATTCGAATGAGGCTCTTCAGATCGTCCAGGTATTCGTTTCGGTGAGTGCTAAAGTGAGCGAGTGCCTTGGCTGTATCCATGTGATCCCCTTGATGAGGTGCGGTCAGCAGTTCACGTTTCCCCTACCACGAGGTTCCCTTGACGATCCAGGACGGTTCTGATAGTGACTCTACAATGAGTTACGATCCTCCCCGCGTCGCATACTTCTGTATGGAGTACGGCCTCTCTGAAACTTTCCCGATTTATTCAGGTGGCTTAGGTGTATTGGCGGGGGACTTCATGCGCTCCTGCAAAGCGCTCGATCTGCCGGTGGTGGGCGTTGGATTGGTCTGGGCCGACGGCTACACGACCCAGGCGCTTTCGTCCAAGGGCTTTCCTGAAGATCATCCGACGCCGCTCGATCGCTCGGTGCTCATCCCCGAAAAGCCGGTGGTGAGCGTAAACGTGGCCGGCCGCGAAGTTCATCTCAATATTTTTCGCGTCGAAGCGTTCGACAACGCCACGCTCTACTTGCTCGAGCCCGTCGAGGCGCGCGATCGCTGGATCACCAAGCGCCTCTACGGCGGCGGCAAAGACGATCGCGTCGCGCAGGAGATCCTGCTCGGCATAGGCGGCGTTCGAGCGCTGCGTGCACTCGGTGTTGGCGTCGACGTCTATCACTTCAACGAAGGTCACGCGCTGTTCGCTGGGCTCGAGCTGCTCTCGGAAAAACGTGCGCAGGGATTTTCATTCGAGCGCGCGTGGGAAACCGTGCGTCCGCACATCGTGTTCACTACCCACACGCCCGTCGACGCGGGCAACGAAGTGCATGAGATTGAGCATCTGCAGCGCATGGGTGCAACGCTCAACTTCAAAGAGAGCGAGCTGGTCCGACTGGGCGGCGATCCGTTCAACATGACGGCGGCTGCGCTACGCCTCTCGACGCGCGCCAACGCAGTGGCTGAGCTGCACGGCGAGACCGCCAGGCACATGTGGCGCGGAGTGAACGACGGCGCACCGATCAATGCCATCACCAACGGAGTCGATCATCGCGTGTGGCAAGACCGAAACATCGCCAACGCATTCGTGACCGCGGACGATCCGGCAATGCTGTCGGCGCACGACGCGTGCAAGTGCGCGCTGCTCTCCGAAATCGAGACGCGCACTTCCGCGATTTTGAATCCCGATCTCCTGCTGATCGGCTTCGCCCGCCGCGCCACCGCCTACAAACGCGCCACGCTGTTCTTTCACGATCGCCTGCGCGCAGAAGCGCTGCTCGATCGCGGCGCGCAGATCGTGTTCGCCGGCAAGAGCCATCCCAAGGACAGCGGTGGGCGTGAGCTGGTGCATCAGCTCGCCGAGCTCGAGCGCATCTATCCCGGCCAGGTGGTGTTCATTCCCAACTACGACCTTCACCTGGGAAGATTGCTCACGCGCGGCTGCGACATCTGGCTGAACACGCCGCGCCGCCCGCTCGAGGCGTGCGGAACGTCCGGCATGAAGGCGGCAATGAACGGCGTGCTCAACGTCTCGATCCTCGACGGCTGGTGGCCGGAAGGCTGCGAACACGGACAGAACGGTTGGAAGATCGAAGCGCCTGGATCTGACGCGTACCCCAGCAACAAAGAGGGCGACGAAGCTGACGCGCGCGCGCTTTACGAGCTATTGGAAAACGAAGTGCTGCCGGCGTTCGCCGATCGTCCGCGCTGGGCCAAGATGATGCGCGGATCGATCGAGATGTCGCGCCGCTTTACGTCAGACAGAATGGTGCGCGACTACTTCGCGTCGCTGTACACCGAGTCTTCGCAAAAACTCGCCGCGTCCGCTCGCTAGAGCGTCGCATTCACCGATCTCAGCCGCCGTCGGTCTGTGCGCAGACGCCATTCGAACAGCTCTGTCCGATTTGGCAGGCGGTTCCGCAGGCACCACAATTGTTCGGGTCGCTCTGGAAGTTGGTGCAGTAAGTAGGCGTGCCCGTCGTCGGGCAACTGCTCGGGTGAGCGCTATCGCAGGCCGCAATATTTTGTGGGTGACCGTAGGCGCGAATTCCAGGGGCATATTGGTCGACCGAGCTAGCCATCCAGGTCCACGGCCCGCTGTCGCCATTCGCGTACCAAAAATGGCCGGCCGGCTGCGGCTCCGCACAGGCTGCGATCGACATCGGTCCGCCATTACTACCATTGTCATTTTGCACGGCGACGAATGCATCCTGCCCGGTGGTCAAGACGACCGGATCGGGAAGCATGTACTTGATCGCCGCCGAGCCGTTCGAGATGGTGGTGTTTCCCATCGACGGAATGGCCGTTTGGGTTGAGGTTGCATATGCCACCACCAACGGAGTGACCGGCGGCGAAGAGGACGGCGTGACTGGAAACACAATGATCTTGTGCGGCGGGGCGGTGGCTCCGTTGGTGCCGGTCTCGGTATAGTAATTGTTGAATTCGACCGCATCGATGACGAACGGCCAACTGGGCGGCGTAAGCTGGGTCGCGCTGAATCCGTTGAATCCCATGGCGGTGGCGTTCGCATTGGTGCACATGACCAGCGCCAGCTCGACCTCGGTCCCGGCAACGAGCCCCATGTCGTCACTCCCGGCATGCAAATCGAAGGCAAGGCTATCGAAGGATAGGTCGAGCGCCACGTTCATATCGGATGAGGTGGTGGATCCGCTGCTGCATGCGGTTAGTGCGGTCCCAAAGACAAGCCAATGTTTTAGATTCCACATCACGACGCCTCCCTAGATTCTGAACACGTTAAGGATGACCGATGGCTCCGATGGCCAGGGCGGTCTTATTTCCAAACGATGATAGCGGAGCCCAGGTAAAAGGGGGAGCGCTGCCGTTGCTCCACCAGTTGTGCGCCGCTGCTCCGCCTTCACATCCGACCACGCAAATTCCACTCGCCATCTGTACCGCCGCCACCAAAGTCTGCCCGGCACTGAGAGTGATCGGCGTCTCGAGCGTGACGTCGCCTTCGAGACTCTCGTGCACCAAGATATTTGACTGCGACTGCACCGACGATTGAACCGGCGTAAGCGTGACTCCGTTTCCGCCGCCCGCCGGCACGTTGATGGTCGCCACCGCCGCTGGCGTCGCCGATGGATTGGCGCCATCGCTCACGTAAAACTGCAGCTGATGCGCGGTGGTGGTGCCGTGACACGGTCCCCCTTCGACAATGTAATATTTCGCGCCGGTAATGGTGTACGGATATTGTGGCGGATTGAGGGTCACGGCCGCCCACTGATTTTCATTTCCGCGTTTCGCTGCGGTCGGCGACGCCGAGTCGGTGCACGCAAAGCTCATCAGCGATCCAATCGACGCCGGCGAGATCGCATCACCATGCCGCGAAACTTCGACCGACTCCGACCGTGCCTCCGGCGCGGAACTTCCTTCGATCGTTTTTGCACCGCCCGCACCACAACTTCCGATCACCGTTCCCAATAGCACGAGCGTGAATCGCATCCACCATCCTCCGGCTCCATTTTAGCTCACCCGGACACCGTGAACAAATTTCACTTAAATAAGATGATTTAAAACAAATACTTGCAGAAGAGTTGCCGCAAGCGCGCCTACTGCGCGGCCTTTCCTGAGCCAATCTGACCAGTCGCTTCGTGGCAGGTGCGTAGGCCCCGCCTTGCGCATGAGCTACTCCCACGATATCGAGTCGGATGAAGATCATGCTGCTCTCGTGCGTCGTTCCGCGTTACATGAACGATCTGCTCCAGCTCGATCTCTTCAAGAGTCTAGGGGTCGATACCATCATCTTGCTCGAGATGGATCGCCCCGGAACACTTTAAAGATGTTCTTTGGCGGCAGCCGGTTCGAACCGCGCGGTTCCTGCGACAGATCAGGCGGATCGCCCACGAACAGGGGATCGAGCTCCGATCTACGCTCGACGAAAAATATCTTTCAATTGAACGAAGCCGGCGATTTTTCCGCGATCTTGGCTGGCTCCCTTCGGCACTGAATCTTCATCCATCGATTCGTCGCAAGTGCGCTCGCAGCCGACTGATTCGAGCGCTATAGGGGATCAAGCAGAGCGACAGCTTCGGATTGTAGGCGCGAAAACTATTCAAAAATGCGATCGAAAGTTCAAGAACTCCGTCGTCGGCTAGAAAATAGACCCCGCGACTCTTGGCCGATTCGTTCACTCAAGTGCTCCCATGAATGAGGCGCACTTTACCTGCGAAAAGATGCCGATAGTAGGTCGTGGTTTTCGCGGCATGGCAGGAGTGGTAGAACCATGAGCGCGTGAACGCGAGCAACGTGATCATGATTTGGGCGGTCCTCGCGATCATCTTTACGGTGCACGCGCTGGTCGCAACGTTGCTGCTCGCGCGTCGTATTGCCAAACGAAAACCACCGTCGAGTTGGCCGTCGATTTTGATCTTGCGACCGTGCGAAGGCTCGGAAGAAGGACTGCGCGAAAACTTGCGCTCGTCGCTGGCGCCCTATCCGGGTGTCAGGCGCGTGCTCGTGCTCGTGCCGTCGGAAACCGATCCGGCGTACCGCGTGGCGCACGAGCTCGGGCTCGACGTGCGCGTGACTCACCCCGAAGGTGCGCGCAACCGCAAGTCGGCACAGCTCGATGCCGGTCTGCGTGATGCGCGCGAAGAAGTGGTGGTGCAGGTCGACAGCGACGTGCGACTCGACGACAGCTCTCTTACTGATCTGCTCGCAGCGCTGTGCGAACGCACCGATGTCGCGGCAGCGTTCGCGGTTCCAGTCGAGCTCGAGGTCGAGACGTTCGGTGATTTTGCGACGTCCGCTTTGCTCACCGCGTCGACGCAAAGCTTCGTCGTGCTCGCCGCTCTATCGAAGCTCGGCGGCGGCGTGCCGGCGCTGGCAGGCGCGTTCGCAGCTCATCGCCGCCAGCTACTTGTCGACACCGGCGGATTTGCGTCGCTCGAGGGGATGCTTGGCGAGGACTTCGAAGTCGGTCGGCGTTTGCACGCGCGCGGTTTTGACATTGCCGTGAGCGCGTCGCCGGTGCGCATGATGGATCGCGGGCGCAGTTTTGCGACCGTGGTCGCTCGCACCGCGCGGTGGATGATGGTGGTGCGCCATCAACGCGGCCTGGTGTTTCTCACCTATCCGTTCTTATTGGCGGCGACTCCGCTCATCCTTATCGCCGCCTGTTGCGTGTCGCCCCTGTGGCCGTTGGCATTGACGCTCTTGGCTGCGCGCGGAATTTTGGCGGTGGTGTTGCGACGCTTTCACCGCGCACCGCGTTCGAGCCTCGGTCTGTCGCTGGTCCTGTCGGCCGAGATCTTGATGCTGTTGTCGTTTGCGCGTGCGCTCGGATCCAGTGTCATCGTGTGGCGCGGACGCCGGATGCGCATCGGGCGCGGCGGCGCGATTGAGCTGGTCGCCTGAACATCGTCTCGTTATTTAGTCGCGTTGAGCTCGCTCTGTAGCTTCTTGTTCGCGGTCGCGGTGCAAGCGGCCTTCTGATAGGGAGTTTGATCGAGAACTACAGCCAGAGTCGGCACAGGCCCGACGCAGACCGCTCGGTGAATGTGACGTCCGCGGAGAAGCAAAGTCCCTTTGGGAGCGGGCTGTAGAGGCCGAATCCGTCTGGGGCTTCAAGAGCGTGATCACCAAACCCTTCGACGCGCCGCAAGTTCTCGAGACCCTCCGCAAGCTGTAGGCGCGGACCCAAGCGGCGCTTTTCGCGGCTCACTCGAGATCGGAATGAACTTGCCGCGTCCGGTCGCTGCCAGTTCGACGTCCAAATCGCGCGCTCCCACTGCGCGAGAGTGATCGACCGCACCCGACAATTATCGAAGTTCGTATCGCGCGGGGTTTTGGCTGAATTTCCGATGGCAGGTTTCGCTGCAGAAATAGTACGTCTTGCCTTTGTACTCGACATGCAGGACATCGGCGCCTGCTGATATTTCCATCTTGCAAACAGGATCAACCGCCAAATGGTGTACGGGCGTAGCGACCTCGGCTCCATCGAGCGTCTTCAAGTAACCAACCAATGCACTCAGTTGAGCCTCCGTCAGCTGGCCTGCGTAACTCGGCATGGTTGCGAGATAACCTGCGACCACCTTTGCGGACGGGTCGATGATCGATTCTCGCAGATACGCTTCGTCGACCTTGACCTTTCGTTTGTCAGTTAACGTGACGATGCTTCCAAATAGGCCGGCCAGCGGGATCGCCACTTGCGCCTGTGCGTGACACCCCTGACACCCAAGCTCAACGAACAGCTTTTGTCCGTTCAATTCTCCCGCCATCGCGGCCTTCGGCACTTCCGCCTTCGCAGTCGCTTTCGATCCACCGTCCCGAACCAACGACTCGACGTCCACCACCAGCCGCTTCATGTCTTCTGCGTCCGCGCTGTCGTAGGCGCCGCGCACGAGGCCCCCTTGGTCGACCACTAAAAAGGCGCTCGTGTGGATAATCGGGTCATCCGGATCTCCGGTTTCATCGGCAACCACTCCGAGCGGTGCGATCAGGCCGGGCAAGGTGCGCTTGCTCGTGCTGAGCAGACGCCACCTCCCTTCGTCGGCGCTCCATCGGCTCGCGTACTCCTTCAACACCTCTGGCGTGTCATGTTCCGGATCAACGGAGAACGAGATGAACCGAACATCGGGATTGCGGATCTTTCGTTGCAGCAGCACCGTATGTGCCGAAAGGATCGGGCACGCGGTCGTGCAGTGCGTGAAGATGAAGTCCGCGATCCAGACGTGCCCGAGCAATTGCGTGTTGGAGACCGGATGCCGATCTTGGTCCAAGTAAGAGAACGACGGCACTTCAGCCCGAACCGGTAACAACGGCTGCGCGCGGGGTCGCTGCGCTCGAACGGCGGGGCGTCGTCCTGAGACGTTGTGCCGAGCGTGCGTCGTTCCAAAAGAGAGGAGATACGCCGTCGCGCAACTTGCGGCCACGACCCAGACGGCTTTTCGGCGCATTACGTCATCAGTCTACCATTTTCCCCTGCCTTTGCCCGTGGAGCAACGCGTCGCGCGCAGTATGGGGCGAGCTCCTGTCGGAAGGCGGGGCCTATGAGGTCATCTTCCCTGAGCGCCGGAACAGCGACTACTCAATGACTTGAGCGCAGAATCCATTCACGCACGAGTTCGTGCTGTCGCAACAATCAGTCGAGGTGGCACACTTTTCTTGAACGGCGGAACAATTCCCCACAGCAGAGCAGTTTCCATCTGGGGGCGGACTTTGGCAGATGAGTGCGCCGCCGATGCCGTTCGGCTGACAGCAGCCACCACAGCACTGATCGCCTGAGTCACAAGAGTTGCCGTCCTTCTGGCACGGATCGAGAACCCAGAATCCGCGCGAGTTGCCGGCCAAAATCTCCTGGCCCGGAAGATAGAAAGCAGGGAAGCTGGGGTCCATCTTCGACGAGCTGAGATCGATTGCGGCAACCCACAGCTTTTTGGGCATCGCCTTCTTGAGATCGGTGAGATCGTACTGCTGAGGACCGAGCCAAGGATCGGAAGTCAGCTGATTGCCGTAGAGACGGCGGCTAGTAAATACCACCCATGCGTATCCGCCGGTGACCACGGGGAGTACGGTGGGCTCATATGCCAGCGTCGAATCATCCCAACCAGTCTCGTTGTAGGTGCTGGTTCCCGTGGGCGGACTGACAATACCGTGGTTGTTCGTGCCGGTCGGAAGGTAAGATCCGGTGGGTCCTTTCCCGTTCAGCGCATCGAGACGCACGGCTGTTCCGTTTGCGGTCAGCCTACTCAGCCACAGCTCTCCTCGTGCTCCCGACCAAGTCACCATGACCTGATCAATCTGGCTCGAGCGCACCTGATTTTCGAAAACGACCCCGCTGTCGTCCGGTAAGAAGGCCGGGAATCCCGCTTGCTGACCCATGGGCGGTGAGTAGATGGTTTTAAGATTCGAGAAGGTCTGGCTCATCGAATCGTAACTGGCAACCATGAGTGGGCCGTTCGGGCTGGCGGTGTGCCCGGTTGCGTCGGTAAACGTGACGTATCGGTCGTCGGGCGAAAAAGAAGGGTACGCAGCGGCGATCGGAGTCGGGAGACCATTCAAGGTCATTTGCTGCGGCGAGCTCGTGCCAAAATTCCAAAACGAGCTGGTGGCGGATCCAGCCGAGGCATTTGTGATCGAGACATTTCCCGTGGAGTTGGGATCGACCGAATTGGTTAGACCGTACGATCCGCTGCTCAACATGGCGACCCAAGCAAACAGCCCGTCTTGCGGGAGTTGAATCTCAGATGCCTGGATGTCGGCAGCCGTGAGATCGTACGCGAAGCTGCGGCCAAAAGGCGGCGACGCGGAGCCGGTGTAATCGGACTGGGTGATGAGCCACTTCCCTCGCGATGCCACCACGTGACAAGCGCGGCATCCGCTCGTATCGCTGGTCGTGTTCTTGCCAATGATGAGCTTGGGTCCGACATCGCGGGTTCGAACTCCTAAGATAGCGGCGCCGATGAGATGTCCAGCAGTGTCGGTGTTGCCGGGCCAGTTCTGCACGAACGAAGTCCCGTAAGCGTTATAGTAGACCGTGCCGGTTAGCCGCGCCGGCGCGATGCCCCAGGTTTCGCTGAGCGGTCCATAGGCGACCCCTCCTTTGGCGATCGTCAGCTTGAGGGTGAGCTTGTCCTGCTGGCCGTCGGGCGTGGGTCCACCCGCCGAGCTCGTCGCCATATCCCAAACATCCTGCGGGATCGGATGGCGAATGAAATTTCCGCCGGTTTGAGTGAGGATGGTCGGCTTTGCAAACGTGCCCGACCAGCTGAACGACCCGCTCGTCGTCGACAGGTCGATCTTGATCGCGTCGGCATCGCCCGTGTCCCACTTCCACATGAGCAGGGGCGCGAGCATGTCGCGGGGCCAAACCGTCCTGTCATACGGATAGAGAAATTTGAGGTTTTCGACGCTACCATCGGTCGCGGGGCTGCTCAAAGCGGCGAGCGTGGATGCATCAAAAACCGCGGGGCCGAGCCCTTCGCCACCGACGCCACCGATGCCGCCTCCCGTGTTGAGCGCGGACAGGTTCGCGGGCACCTGTCCCTGTTCGAGCGCGATAANNAACGGGTGGTGAGCTTGACCATCACCCGCCGTTTGAGGGTGGTCGCGCCGATCGAGGCGATCACTGAAACCAGACCACCGGTGGTACCTCGCGGAGCGAAGTTCACCTTGCTCGCTTGGCTCTGATCGAGAGAGCCGATGTCGCCGCGGTCGACGCTCCAGCGAACCTCGATCGGTGTGCCGAGGAGCGTCGCCATGTAGGCGATGGCGGGCGTCGTGGTGCCGGCTGCGACGGTAATGGTTTGAAGCGCGCTCGGTTCAACGTCGAGCCCGCTTGGGTCGAACATGTCCGGCGGCGGCACGGGCATCGACATATCCATCGACGGCACGGCGCGCCCGAGCGAGAACTTGCCGCAACCCGCGGCCGCGCACAAAAATGCGATGAGTATCCTTCGTTGTTCCATGTTTTGCCCCCAATGGGTCATGGGCAGAACCGCGAGGAACCTTCAATCATCGTACCTTTTCTTGTTTCACATTTCGCGCGGTCTCGGCGAAACGACCGTTCGGATAACGATCCAAATATTGCGCGGCCAAGCGGAGCCCCCGAGGGGGATCGCAGCTGGCCGTCGCTTCGATCGCCAGCGCTAGGGCTTCTTCATGCAACGCACCATTCGGGTAACGCTTCATGTATCGCGTAAGAAGAGCGTCTGCGCGCGTCGGATCATGTTCGCGCCGCAGCGCATTGAACCCGGCAAGTAGCCCCGACATCTCTTCAGATGAGGCGACTGCCGGCGATCCCGATCGAGTGCTGTTCGCATGAGTGCGTGACGGGGACTCACTGGGGCGAGGCACCGGCGTATGGGGCAGCTGCGGGTCGGACAATTTGTCTGACAAAATTACTTTCGGAGGCGTGGGCGATGGTGGCGTAGGCGCAAGCGGCAAAGGTGAAGGCGACAGCGGCGCAAATGGCCGCACCGCGGACGTCGCTCGTGACTCGGGCAACGACTCGTGCTGTCTCGCGTGGCTCTTGTCGGCGAACCAGCTTCGCCCAAACATCGCCGACGCGGCGGCGAGCGAGCCGAAGAATATGACGCCGGCAAACGCAGTTCGAAGACCCAAACCGAGCCGGCGACGCTTGGGCGTCTGCGTCGAGACTGCGGCAAGCACACGCTTCTTGGAGAGATCGGAAGGTGCGGGCGGAATGGCCGCGCGCAGAAGCTTTGCCGCTCCGACCTCCAACTGATCGTCCGATTCCAAGCGATCTCCAAGTCGATCCATCAAGGTCTCTCCGCTGTTTGCAATTCCTGAAGCCGACGCAAGAACTCTTTGTGCGCGTGATGAATCCGTGTCCACACGGTGGCGACCGGAATGCCCTCCAGCGCGGAAATCTCTTCGCCAGAATAGCCCTCTAGCTCAAACAGCACGAAAGCGGTTCGTCGCTTCGGACTCATCTTTTCGAGCAGGTGAAGCACGATTCGTCGCGCTTGTTTGTCTTCCAACAATTCTGCCGGACCGCGGTGAAGATCCCTGATCTCATCCAGCTCAACGTCGCGAGGCCTCAAGAACATGTTTCGGAACCAACTACGACGCCGATGATCGCTGGCGGTCTGCTGAGCAATCTTGTACAGCCAGGCACGCACGTTCCGGCCATCGAACGTTGAAACCTTGGCTCGGACGACCAGAAAGACCTCCTGCGCCCAATCTTCCATCTCGGATTGCGGCGCACCGAACGCGCGCAGCCAGCGAACGACATCACCGAACCAGCGTTCGTAAATTTCGATGAAGGCCTGTTCGTGCTCTTGAGGCGACTCCGATGCATGTGACTCGACGAAACGCTGCACGCGGCCCGAAGCGCCTGGAATCTCGCGCGTACTCAAGGGCATGGCGCCATATTTAGATGTTACCACTTGGCCGCATCCTCCATTGAGGGATGGGTAGAAGGCCCGGATACCTTCAATGCAGCCGAATCGCCAAACCTGCCAAGCCCCCCAGCCAAAGATATGGGGTGGCACCGACCGACCCATACGGATCTGCGGAAAACTCGATTGGAATCGGCGAGATCAGCGCCTGAAGTGCGACAAAAGGCGCCACCCGGTTCTTGATCCAAACCTTTGCCTCGAGGGCCACGCGGAGGCCGAAATCGACGCGCACTCCATGGTTCTTTACCGTAATATCATCACCACTTATGAACAGAACGTCGGTGACGAAGCCCAGGTCGAGCGTCAGCTCGAACCTTTTTACGCGCAGCGCGCCACGCAGGTCGACATCGATGGGTAAACGCTCGAGGTGTGCGCTCGAATGTGAGAACGCAAGCGTCGTGGGCGAGGTCCCGCTAATGCCAAGGACGATCGCAAAATGATCTAGACCGAGCGAGGCTCGCAGAGACGCGCCACCGGAAATCGCTCGATGCGAGTCCGGCGTGCCATCGAGTACCCCCGCAAACTCCAATTGGACGACAAGTTTTCGTTTCTTCAGGGATGAATCAACCGGCTTCGCCCTCGCGGTCAAGTGTGGTGGCTCAAGTGGCGGGGATACAGGCGGCGATGATTCTGGTGGTGACTTCGGAAATGGCGGCTCGAGAAGCAGTGCCAAGAAGACTGCGGTTACACGAGCTCGCTCTTCACATTGTCGCGTTTCGTCGGTGAACTCACTCTTTTCGGCCACCGCCGGTAGCGAAGTCTTCTCAATCACCACTCGGTAGCGCAGCCCCTCGTCCGTCAGCGAAACGCGGTCGCCGTCTGGCGACGGGTTCGTATCCGCTTGATGAAGGGTCAGCGCATCGTTGAGCGCCCGCGAAACCTGCGTTGGCGACGGGCACCCATTCGGATTGCCGACGACGTGTATCATCGAAGGCGCGGCCCAAACGTATGCGGGGAGCGACGCTATAAGTGCAAAGGCCAGGTGCATTCAATCGCTTGCTGACTTCAAACTTAGCAGGCCCATCCGTAACCGACAACGGACGACGAATTCAACGGCGGGGACGGAGCTTCGTCGGTTGGCCAACCTCAAATGCGAGCCTACCGCGGTCTCAAGATTCTACACATCGCGAAGTTGCCATCCCAAAGCCAAGTCGTTGAGGGTTTTGTAACCGCGGAGAAGCGAAGCCAGCCGGGATTGCCGTTGCGTTTGAGATGGCTTCCAAGCGCATCAACGGCTACAAGCGCGTCGACGTATAGGCAAAAAGCTCAGCCTTTTCCACAAAACGACACAGGAAAGGGCATGCTACACAGCGCTGCAGGTTATGAAATAGAACGTGGACTTGACTGTGACTACCAATTCGCTATGGTTTCCAAAGTTTGCGGGCGTAACTCAGTTGGTAGAGTACGTGCTTCCCAAGCACGCTGTCGGCGGTTCGAACCCGCTCGCCCGCTCTCATTGTTGCATGGGGGCTCCGCCCCCAAACCCCGAGATCGCTCGGTTCGGTCGGCACGGCCTCCCTGCCCTCGCTCGCGGACTTGCGACGCTTTCGCTCGCGGACTTCGCTCGCGGACTTCGCTCGCGGACTTCGCTTGCGGACTTCGCTTGCGGACTTCGCTTGCGGACTTGCGGCGGCTTTCGCTTGCGGAACTTGCGGCTCGGCGGCTTTCGCTTTCAGAAGGTGAGCGTCTGGTGCTGCGTCTTTGTACCGTCGGCGTCGGTGTAACTCAAATCCCAATCGTACGTGCCGGGGAGCACGTCGATGCCGGTGCCGGTCTGAAAGGGGCCGGCGACCAGCACACCGCCGACGTGAAGCTGATAGCTGCCTTTGACAACATAGGTAGTTCCGTCTTCCCGCGAAATCGATACGTCGTCGACATCAATGCGGTGGAGCGTGATGTTGTTGTCCTTGGTCTGATCGAGGAGCTGCGATCCGCCCGGGACCTTGAGCGTGTAGGTGCATCCCGATGCCACGAAGGCGCTGAGCGCCAGCTTGCTCGATGACGCGCCCGGAATCGAGTAGCCGCGATCGGCAGTGCAACTCGAGACGATCGTGCCCACCGCAGCGTCGGCGTTGTCGCGCGAGTCGGCGAAGCTGATGTTGGTCTTGAACGTCCCCGGCACCGTCCCAATGGCGGGCAGTGAAAGATCGAACTCCTTCTCGTCGCCTTCGGCCAACGTGAAGGTCTGCGAAACTCCGTTGACTGAGATCGACAGGCTGCCGGGAACGTAGGCCAAATCTTGGTCGGAGAGCGTGACGCTGCCGAGGCCGCCCGCCAAATAGCTCGAACAGGTGGAAGGTGAGCTGATGGCATTGGTGTTGGTGCAAACTCCGCCCAACATATAGCTGTAGACGGCGCTGTTCGGAATGGTCGAGCACACCGAGCTCGGAGTGAGGGTGTAGAACAGATAGCTCGCACCGCAGTAATAGTAGGAGTAGAGCGCGACATTCGACAGTCCGGCGCCCGGGCTGGCCATCGACGGACAGGCGGCGTTAGCCAACGTGACCGTGCTGCCGAAATCGGTCTTGGGTACACTTTGCAGCGACGAGGCCTGACACTTGCGATGGCCGATGGGTAGCGTCAAAGTGCGCGCCTGACCCGCCGTTAGCGTGACCGAGTCGCTGAGTCCATTTACGATCAGCGTGTGGTCGCCCGGCTTGAGCCGAACCGCTTGGCCGAGCTGCGCCGCAGTTCCGTCGATGGTCGGACTGGCCGCGCTACCGAGCGGCTTCAAACAGGTTCCACCCGGCTGGCAGCTGCCCTGAGGAAGAGCGATGGTCAGGTGCGCCCAGTTTTCGGAGTCGGTGGGGCTGATATGATCGGCCTTTCCGTCGTCAGCTGCCTCTGAGCCGGCGGAGGCCAATGTCGGATTGGTCGCCGGTCCGCAACCGGAGATGCCGACTAGCCCAATGATTCCAATAGTACAAAGTGAGGTGGTCCAGATCGATGTTCGTCGCATGATTTTCCCCGTGAACTGGTCGTCCGCCGGCACATACGGTGGGGAGTCGGAAGATTGTTATTGGCTGCGTTCGATTTTCCGAAAAGCCTCCTTGCCGAAGCCCATCTTGCTTTGACATCGATTTCCCTGGATGCGACGATATGGCGGTGCGTTTCGCCCTCGTCCCCACCGGTAGCAGCACACTGAGAGCGGCCATCTAATGAGCTCGTTAAAATTTGAATCCGCATCCGAAGACCTAGAGAAGTCCAGCGGCGCATCCTCCGACTACCGGTTCGCCCCGGCCTCGGTCGGACAGGCCAGCCTCTGGTTCCTGCGTCAAGTGATGCCGTACAAGTCGCCCTACAACACGTCGGTGCAGTTCCGGCTTTCGGGCCCGCTCGATTCGAGCGCGTTTCTCAAAGCGGCGCGAGAGATCGTCCAACGTCACGAGAGCTGCCGCACCACGTTCAGGGCCATCGAAGGCCGTCTCTTCCAATCGATCAGTGAGAAGACAAATGCCGATGTCTCCTTCATCGACATGGTCACGTCGCCAAACGCGGAAGCGCAAGCGAACCAACTGGCGCGGGCGATCGCGGCCGAGCCGTTCGATCTCGCGCATGGTCCGCTGGTGCGCATTCACCTCATTCAGATCGCGTTGCGCGACCATCTGCTGGTGGTGGTGATGGATCACATCGTCGCCGACGGCATGTCGCTCGGAATCATCTGGAAAGAGCTGGAAGTGATCTATCCGGCGTTCGTCCTGGGAAAACCTTCGCCGCTTCCACCGGTGAAAAAGCAGTATGCGGAATTCGTCGCCGCACAAAATGCGTGGATGGAGACGCCGGCGTTCGCGCGCGCTCTCGAGTTCTGGAAGAAGCATCTGACCGGCGCCACGCCCTGTGAGCTCCCAACCGATCGCCCGCGGCCGGCGGTGAAGAGTTACCGCGGCGGCTTCGTTCGCACGCGCATCTCCAAGTCGCTGGTGGATCGATTGCGCGCGCTGTCGGACGCGGAAAACGTTTCGCTGTTCTCAACGCTTCTCACCACACTGAAAGTGTTGCTGGCTCGCTACTCCGGTCAAGGCGACATCTCGGTGTTGGTGCCGGTCGGTTGTCGCCAGCGCTTTTCCGCCGAGAGCATCATCGGATACTTCGCCAACCTGGTGGTGCTACGCGTTCCCGTCGCCGATCGCGCACCCTTTCGGCAGCTCCTGCGAGAAGTGAACACCGCGGTAGTGGGCGGGCTGATGCGCCAGGATGTGCCGTTCGAGAAAGTGATCGAGGCTATCGGGCCGGCGCGCAGCTTGAGCCACGACCCAGTGGGCTCAGTGGCCCTAAGCTTCTTGCCCGAACGCGGCTCGAAGCTGGCGCTACCCGGTGTCGAAGCGGTCTACTCCGAGATCCCCAACGGCGGCTCCAAGTTCGATCTCCAATTTTTCATCGCCGAGGTCGGTGAGGAGCTCACCTTCTGCACCGAATACAATCGCGACATCTTCGATCAGGCCACCATCGACCAGCTGGGTGCGCACTATCTCGGGCTGCTCGAGCGCGTGACGGCGATGCCCGACGCGGCGGTCGCCGATCTGCCGATTCTCACCGAATCCGAGCGTGCGCGCATCCTGTTCGAGTGGAATAAAACGCTCGCCGACTATCCGCGCCAGGCGACGATTCCCGATTTGGTTCGTTCTGTCGCAGCTCGCACGCCCGACGCGCCGGCGGCATCTTTCGAGGGAAAGCGAATCACCTACGCCGAGCTGGAAAGACGAAGCAACCGCATCGCCCGCGCTTTGCGCAAACGCGGAGTGGGCGGGGCCGCGGGCGTTCGCGTCGGGATCGCGGTCGAGCGTTCGCTCTCGATGCTCGAAGGACTACTCGGCATTCTCAAAGCCGGCGGCGCCTACCTGCCGCTCGACCCAGCCTATCCGCGCGAGCGACTGACGCTCATGGCCGAAGACTCGGGCATCGGAGTGTTGGTCAGCGAAAAACAATTGTCTGACATCGTTCCCTGTCCCTCGGTGCTGCTGCTCGATGCCGACCTGGCTGAGATCGAGGCCGAGAGCGACGCGCCGCTCGATCTTACGCTCGATGCCGAAGCAATCGCCTACGTGATTTACACCTCGGGCTCAACGGGGAAACCGAAGGGCGTCGAAATTCCGCATCGCGCGGTAGCGAATTTTCTCACCTCGATGGCCAAGCGGCCGGGCCTGATCGCCTCCGACCGAGTGATCGGGCTCACCAGCTTGTCGTTCGACATCGCCGGCCTCGAACTGTGGCTGCCGCTCAGCGTGGGCGCGCACGTGGAGATCGTCAGCCGTGAGACCGCTGGGAATGGCACTGCCCTGTGCGCCCTCATCGAGACTGCGCGCATCAACGTGATTCAAGCCACGCCGTCGACATTTCGGCTGCTGCTGGAAGCGAAGTGGAAGGGCGCGCCCGATCTCAAGGTGCTGGTCGGTGGTGAAGCCACGTCGCGCGAGCTGGCCGATCAGCTGCTCGACCGCGCGCGATCGGTGTGGAACATGTACGGCCCAACCGAAACCACCGTCTGGTCCTGCGTGGAGCAGCTGCAGAAGAGCGCGCCCATCCTGATCGGTCGTCCGATTGCCAACACCCAAGCTTATGTCCTCGATCGCAATCTTGGGCCGGTGCCGCCGAGCGTAAGTGGGGAGCTGTACCTGGGTGGTGACGGTGTGGCGCGTGGCTATCTCGGTCGACCGGAGCTCACCGCCGAGCGATTCCTCACCAACCCATTTACCGACGGAAGAATCTATCGCACCGGCGATCGGGCTCGCTTTCGGCGCGACGGCGCGATCGAGTTTTTGGGCCGCGCCGATTTTCAGATCAAGTTTCGTGGCCATCGCATCGAGCCCGGGGAGATCGAAGCGCAGCTGGTCGACCATCCCGTCGTGCGAGAGGCAGTGGTGGTGATTTGGAGCGATTCGAGCGGAGATCCAAAGCTGGTCGCCTACCTGACCCTAAATGCGGATGCACCCACCGATGCCCAACAGACTCTGGTCAGTGAGTTGCGCACGCACCTTCGAGCCAATCTTCCCGAGTATATGATGCCGTCGATCTTCATGGTGATCGATGCGCTGCCGCTCACCGCTAACAGCAAAGTCGATCGCAAGGCACTTCCCACACCGACGGGAGATTCGAACCCGTCATTGACCGGGTCCGCCTCCGACACCAACGCCGAGCCGCGAGACGACGTCGAGTCCAAGGTCGCCGAGATCTTCCGTGAAGTGCTGAACCTGAAACGCATCGGGATGTCAGACAACTTCTTCGACTCGGGCGGCCACTCTCTGTTGGCTTTACGACTGATCTCCAAGATCGAAAAAATATTCGGCCAACGTCTGCCGATGTCGGTGCTTCTGCGATCGGCTACCATCGCCGAAATCGCCGCACTGGTTCGCGCTGGGGGAACAACGCTCAGCTCATCGCTGGTGGCCATCGCTCCGCGCGGCGCTCGACCACCGGTCTATTGGCTCCCCGGCGGCGGCGGGATCAGCGTGCTCGCATTTCGTGGAGTGTCGGAGTTGCTCGGACCCAATCAGCCGGTCTACGGACTGGAAGCGCGCATGGACGATCCCTCTTCGAAAGGCGACCTGCCCACCATCGCGGCGCAATACATTCGTGACATTCAAGCGTTTCAGCCGGAAGGTCCGTATCACCTATTCGGATTTTCTGGCGGCAGCTGGGTCGCGTTCGAGATGGGGCGAATACTGCGCGAGGCGGGCCACGAGGTCGGACTGCTGGTGGTCTTCGATACGCCATGCTGGATCGGCGCCGAAGGCAACAAGTCGGACAAATTGCGCATTCGTCTTCAGCGCGAGATCTATCACTTCAAGAACATGCCCCGCAGCGTCTCCGGCATGTTCGGCTACGCCAAAGATCGAGTCGAATATCTAGGCAAGATGGTCGCCGAGAACGGCACGCAGGCCGGTTGGACGCTTGCCCGCCGAGCGCTTGCCAAGCTAGGTGCGCCGATGCCCAAGATGTTCATGGATGTCGACAAGCTGAATCGCCAAGCGATTCATAGCTACGCCACCGCCTATCGTCCCACGCCGTACGACGGCCGCATCACCACCATCCTCGCACGTCAGACATCGATGGCCGGGGTCGATCCGAAAATCGATCCGCGCCTGGGCTGGCGACGATTGGCGACCAAGGGCCTCGACGTGCACCATGTGTCGGGCACTCATCTGTCGATGCTCGAGCCGCCACACGTGGAAGAGCTCGCGGCCAAGCTGCAGTGGCTGCTCGAACGGGCGCATCGAGAATCCAACGCTTAGCAGCGTTGCTCGCCTATCGCGAGCACTCATATTTCTCTCATCTGGTTCGATCGGGTGAGCGCGCTCACTCGACGAGCAAGCGTCCAACCGTCACAATGGGCGTGGCGACTCCTTTTCATTTCTCACAATGAGCAGTGAATTGCCGACTGCGGGAGCGAGAGTGCCTCGCGGCCGGTGCGATCGCGGCGCATTCGCGAGCGCGTGCGCTGGCAACACGTTTGCAATTCGAAAGCTCCATGTGGAGCTCACAATCGACAACGGCGGCCCTTCTAATCGCCTTCGCCGGCTGCGGCGGAGGGAACTCGGTTCCAATCTCCGGCCTGCAATCGGGGGGCGGCGGCGACTTGGCGATGCTGAGCGGTACTGGACCGCTCGGCGACACCGCTCGCCCGGATCTAGGCGCGCGCGACGCCGACGCTTCGTCGCAGTCGCCGATGGACGCAGCGACCACGGCTGACTCCGCTGTTTCACCGAACCCGCCCGACTCGAGTGCTCCTGCCGACATGGGAATGAGCGCCGCCAAGGACGCCGCGACAGCTACCGATATGGCCTCGACGCCGGTCAATCCACCGCCGGTCACGCTTCAGGGCGTCACCGTGCTCGGCCAAGGCGTCGACTTTACCGATGCATCGTCCGATCAAGGTGGGAATGTTTGGGGAGTGACCTCGGCGCGCGTCTATTTCTATCGCGCAGGAACTGGCAGCGCGCTCCTCTTCGATCAATCGAGCGGGCTCGCGCAGGGCAAGACCACCTGGATCGATCCTTACTGGTTCGGGACGCCCGACAATCCTTCGACGCAGCCAGTGTCGTTCAGCGCAGTAGCCGGCGGCATGGCGGGCGAAGCGTTCATCGGAAACATTGGTTATAGCGGCGATCGTTTTCAGATCGATCCGGCGAACGGCGCAGTGGTAAGCGTGGTCGGATTGGCGGTCACCGACTTGCAGCAGAAAGATCCCGATGAGCGGCTGGCGCAACAGCGACGCGAAGTAGCTACTTGGCACGCGGTGGTCGATCTAAATGGAACCTTCGGCGGCACCGCCTACTTTGGCGGATTCCACGGCACCGGCGCGCTGCACGGACTGACCGCTTCACGAACCAGCAGCGTCTGCGGCTGTACCGATTATGAAGAGCACATTCACGCGTTTTCTGCCGGTGGCGACGACGTCTACGGCGGCGACGTGCACGCGCTCTTCGTCACCAACGAAGGCGATCTATGGATGGGCGATCGCAAGGCTCTCTACTTCACGCCCCAAGGGTCACTGGGTGCGAACGCCGATTTCTTTCAGTCAATCGGAGTGCCCGGACATCCCGAGGAGACCGCCATCGACGTATTTCCTGACGTCGACGATTGGAACTTCGGCGTCGCGGTCGATGGCAGCGGCGGACTCTACGTCGCCTCGCACGGAAACGGGTTGGCCTATCTCACCCCGGGCACTTACGCGGCCACCTACTTCAACGCCGGCAATGTGCTTCCGACCAACTATCTCACCGGCCTCGACATCGATCAAAATGGTGAAGTCTGGATCGCCACCGAGTCCTCGGGGGTGCTGAGGTATTCGCCCTCGTCGGGATCGTTCACGCGCTACACCACCGCGCAAGGTCTTCCGTCGAACGACATCCGGCAGGTTCACGTCGATCGTTATCGCGCCGGCAGGGCCGTCTATTTCGCCACCGACAACGGGATTGCGGTCTATACTGGGCCCTAGTCTTACCAGTGCTTCCCAGTCTGGACTTCGCTAACCGCTGGCGTTCCGTCTATAATTTGCGGGCTTGAACCGCTCGATCTTTTGGCTGCTGCTCGCCGCCGGTTGCGCCTCGTGCCAGTCTTCCTGTCGCGGACGCGGCGAAGACTCGGCCGGCGATCGAGTGCCACCGCCCAGAATCTTCGGCGCCGGCGCCACCACCCCGCACCGCGGCGGAAGGGTGGCCATCACCCTCACCGATGACGTACGAACGCTCGATCCCGCCATCGCCTATGACGAGTTTTCGCTGTTGGCCGAGCATCTTCTTTTCGACACCCTGCTCGACTATGCGCCGGCCGGATCGGCGCGCCCGCTCGAGCTGGTACCGGAGCTGGCGGAGAGCTATCAGCTCTCCGCGGACGGTCGAATCTATTCATTCATCCTGCGGCCGGGGATTCAATACTCCGATGGATCGCCGGTAGTCGCCGCCGATTTTGCGTACGCGATCGATCGCTTGCTCACGCCCGCTACCGCGTCACCGGGCGCCCTGTTCTTCGCTGTCATCGAAGGCGCTCAAGCAGTTCTCGACGGAAAATCTTCTCACGCGAGTGGCATTCGCGCGCTCGACGACCGCCATCTCGAGTTTCGGCTCACCGCACCCGACGCCTCGTTTCCCCTGTTGCTCATCATGCCTTTCGCCACCCCGCTCAAGAAATCGCACGTCGAGTCCGTCGGTGCGCATCTGCGGACCACACCCCTTTCGACTGGACCGTTCGTACTGACGAGCTTTCATGAAGGACAGTCGATCTCGTTCTCGAAAAATCCGAACTATTGGAATCGCGAGCGCCCCTACCTCGATGGTGTCGACGTGCAGCTCCTGATTCCGCGCGATGTGAGCGTTCTCAAATTCTTGAGCGGCGAATCGGACGAGGTGAACCAGCTTCCGTCGGACGAATACCTGCGCTTTGCCCAGACTCCGGCGTGGCAACCCTATCTCTCGAGGGTGACGCTGATGCGAGTCTTCGGCGAGCGGATGGACGTGACCAAGCCGCCGTTCAACGATCGACGTGTCAGACAAGCGATGAATTACGCGCTCAACAAAGAAGACTCGGTTCGGCTGTACAACGGACGGGCGCTGATCGCTCACGGGATGTTGCCACCGCCGATGGAGGGCTATGACCCGAGCATTCCGCCCTACCCACACGATCCGACGCGGGCGCGCCAGCTGCTCGCCGAGGCTGGATATGCCAACGGATTCGACGTCACTTACAGCTACGCCAAGGACGAGATCGCCGACAAGCTGTCGCAGTCGATCCAATCCGACTTGGCCGAAGTGGGCGTGCGTGTGCGTCTTTCGCCGATGACGTTCCCTGCCTACATCACTGCCGTCGGCCGCAACGAACTGCCGTTCTCGTTCACCGGATGGACGATGGACTATCCCGACCCATCGAATTTTCTCGAAACGAAATTTCATTCAAAGATGATCGCAGCGGAAAATGCCAACAACGACACCGGTTACTCGAATCCGGAAGTAGATCGTCTCTTGGACGAGGCGCACCGTGAGACCGATCATCAAAAGCGGCTGGCCACCTACAATCGCGTCGAGCGAATCCTCCACGACGACTGTCCGTGGATTTGGCACTATCATCAGATCGACGTAAATGTCAGACAACCTTATTTGATGAACGCGGTCCCTCACCCGGTCTGGCTGCGCAGCTTTCGCGACGCCTGGCTGGATGATCCGCGAAGCTCCAGCCGGTGAGCGAGGCGCTGAAAAACATCGCGCGCAATCGTTCAGCGGCAATCGGATTTGCCCTCGTGGCGCTGCTGGTGACGGCATCGATCTTGGCGCCGCTTTTGGATATCCACAGTCCGCTCGCCAAAAACATGGCTGGATTGAGCGCGCTCGGCGCACCGCTGCCACCGTCGGCAGAATATCCCTTCGGCACCGACATGCTGGGACGATGCGTGGCGTCGCGACTGCTGTACGGCGGGCGGGTCTCGCTCGAAATTGCTGCCGCCGCCACGTTGCTTGCACTCACCTTCGGGCTGGCCGTCGGGCTGATCGCCGGTTACGCCGGGCGACTCACCGACACGCTACTCATGCGATTCACCGATCTGGTGCTGGCGTTCCCGTTCATGCTCTTGGTGATCGCATTGACGGTGGTGTTCCGCGAATCGAGCGCGGGCCTCGGTGCGGTGCTCTTGGCGCTCGGGCTCATCGGCTGGACGCAAGCCGCGCGCGTGATTCGCGGCAAGGTGCTCACTGTGCGCGAAATGGACTTCATTCAGGCCGCGCGCGCCGTCGGTGCCGGCCCTATGCGGATCCTCTTGAGACACGTGCTCCCGAGCGTGACCGGTTCGATCCTAGTACTGGCGTCACTCTCGGCCGGTCAGATGATTCTCGCCGAATCGACGCTCTCCTATCTCGGACTGNNCTGGGAACTCCGCCGCCCAATCCCACTTGGGGTCGCATGCTGAGCGAAGGTCAATCCTATCTGCGCGGCGCGCCGTGGCTCATGTTCGCGCCGGGCGTGGCGGTGTTCTTGGCGGTGCTCGGTTTCAATTTGCTCGGTGAAGGACTGCGCGAAGCGCTCGATCACAAGGAGCGCCGCGGATGATTCTTTTTCTACTCAGGCGGCTGGGATGGGGCGCGCTGGTGATCTGTTTTTTGGTCTCGTGCACCTTCGCCATCACCGTGCTACTCCCGGCCGATCCGGTGCACGCCATCCTCGGTCCGCACGGTGACGCGGCCACCATCATGAACATTCGCCATCAACTCTGCCTCGATCGCTCGCGCCTGGCGCAATACGGCTGCTTCGTCGGTCGAGTCGCGCATGGAGATCTGGGGCAATCATTCCGAACTCAGCGGCCGGTGGCAGACATTTTGCTCGAGCACCTATGGCCCACGCTGCAGCTCACGCTCGGCGCGCTCTTCCTGCAACTCTTGATCGGAGTCCCGATCGGGATCTTGTCGGCGCTCAAGCGCAACCGCGCGCCCGATCTGATCGGGCAGGCGCTGACGCTCATCGGGCAGAGCATTCCCATCTTCACCCTCGGTCCGCTGCTACTCTATTTCGTCGCCTACCGATTCGACTGGCTGCCGGTCTCAGGCTATGGCGCGAGCGGCTGGGATCGCATTCGTCATCTAATTCTTCCAGCACTGACTTTAGCGATGGCGGGGGCAGCCTACTACGCGCGACTTTTGCGGACGGAGCTAATCGAAGTTCTCGACGAGGATTACGTTCGTACCGCGCGAGCCAAGGGACTGTCGCAGGCGCGTGTAGTGATCGTGCACGGACTTCGAAACGCGCTCATGCCGCTTCTCACGTTGGTCGGCCTCGATCTCGGCGTGCTGCTGGGCGGCGCCGTAGTCACCGAGTATATTTTTGCTTGGCCGGGAATTGGGCGCGAAGCGGTCACCAGCATTTTGAACGTCGATCTACCGGTAATCGTCGGCATTGTTTTGATTTCAGGCGTGATGATCGTGGTGGCCAGCCTGCTCGTCGACATCGGCTATGCGCTGCTCGATCCGCGTGTGCGACTCGATTGATCATTGCTCCGGCCAGTCGGTTCGGTGATCGTTCCCTAATCGGTGAGAGAATTTGCGGATGAATCGTCGACGATTCGCATCTCGATGCGGCGATTGGTTGCCCTCCCCTTAGCGGTCGTGTTGGGCACCACCGGTCGAGCCTGACCGAAGCCGTGCGCCTCCAGTCGATCGGGCGCAATGCCGTGCCCGATGATCGCTGGACGGGGAACGGCGCCGGCGGGAATCTCGATCGCGCCGGCGCTCGCCTTGGCGGTGGCGATCGAATAGGCGCCCGCAATCTGCGTGATCGCGAGGGGACGCTTGTCTTTCCAAAACCGTTTGGCGCTTTCGAATCGACCTTCCGCTTCCGCGCTTCGTCCGGACGAGCCGGCTCGAGCGGCCTTTTGCCTCGTACCCCATCGGCTTTCTGGTAAAATTTCAATACGAGTGTTCACTTGGACCTCTTGAAGCACGGCTCCCTTCTGGCAGGTCGCTACCGCATTGGTAAGCGCCTCGGCGCGGGCGGAACGAGCGAGGTCTATCTGGCCGACGCAGCCGAAGGAAACGGCCAACCGGCGCGGCAGGTGGCAGTGAAAGTGCTGCGGCCGGACCGCGCGCTGTCGTCCGAATCGGTGGCGAGATTTCAGCGCGAGGCGCGCGTGGTCTCGCAGCTGCGTCATCCGAACCTGCTCGAGGTGTTCGACTTCGGCGAGGACCAGGGCCGATGGTACCTGGTGATGGAACGGCTGGAAGGGATCGAGCTCACCGAAGCGATCGAGCTCAAAGGAACATACGATCTCGACGAGGCCGCTTCGATTCTCGATGCGGTCTTGAGCGCGCTCGACTCCACCCATTCCTACGGCCTGGTTCATCGCGACGTGAAGCCATCTAACATTTTTTTGGCGCGCACGGTCGCAGGAGAGATTCTGGTCAAGCTGGTCGACTTCGGAATCGTGCAGGAGGTCGCCAGCGGCAACGTACATCTGACCGAAACTGGATTTCTCGTCGGCACTCCCGGTTATGTCTCACCCGAGCAAGCGCGCGGCGCCACCATCGATGCGCGATCGGATCTCTATTCGCTCGGCTGCGTGATGTTCGAGATGCTGGCCGGGCGCCCACCCTACATCAATCCGAGTCCGATCAAGCTGCTGCAGGAGCACGTGTTCGCACCAGTGCCGTCGCCGCGCGATTTCAAGCTCGACCTCAAGTACGCCGATCAAGCGGACGCATTTTTGGCCCGTGCGCTGGCGAAGTCGCCGGGCGATCGCTACTCGAGCGCCGAAGAGATGCGCACCGCGCTCGCGAAGATGGTCGCCTCGCTGGGCGGTCCGCACGAAAGCGCACCGATCACGCTGCCGCCAAACTCGATCGGCCACAGCTTTGGCGACAACTCTCCCCACCTTCGTCACGCTTCGAGGCGCGCCACCGCCAAAGTGGCCAAAGCGATCGAATCGTCGAAACCGCCGTTCGTGCGTTTGGCAATGGTGGCGGCCGCCAGCGCGATCCTGGCGGCGGGGCTGATGCACTTTTTGCGTTGAGCGTGCTGCCGACGACCTAAGGCTGCTGCCAACCGCTGGTTGCGTTCGGATCGACCTTCTCGTCGGACGCTCTTTCGTGACGCACGCGCTTGGTCGGTTTGACCTCGGTGCGCGCCGCCTTAACCGGCGTTGCTTTCTCCATCGGTGGAACGGCAGTCACCGGCAGCTGAACTGTCACGGGTGGAATCGTAATCACGGCCGGGTTTTCGCGCGGCACCAAATTCACCTTCGGCTTTTCGAATCTCACCGAAAGTCCAACCGAGAGGAGCGCAGACACGACCGCGGTCGCGATGTACCACGGCACATAGCTCGTTCGCGCTTTCGAAAAAGTGCGTGGCGTCTGCGCGCCTTCGGACTTGAGTCGTACGCTGCCGATCGAGCTCGGCCGCAGATCGAGATCGAAATCGACCACCAGCTGGTTGAGATTGGCGATCACCTCGTCGAGCGTGGGACGACTCTCTTGTGCTTTTTCCAGGCAGGCCAGAATCAGCGTCTGCAATTCACGATGCAGCGACGAGAAGGCACCGCTGCCCGAACCCGACTGCGGCGGCGGAACCGACATATGCCCGTTCAACACATCAATGAAGCTCTCGCCGGAAAAAGGCCTCACGCCGGCGAACATCTCATACATAATCACGCCGAGCGCGTAGAGATCGGCGCGGCAATCGACGTCCATTCCGCGACACTGCTCGGGCGACATGTAGAGCGGCGTTCCGATCGGCGTTCCCGCCGACGTTTTCTGCAGGTCAGTGCCGCTCCCGATCTCTTTGGCGATTCCGAAGTCGAGCAGCTTGGTGCGCGTACCGGTCCGCGACATGGTGAGAAAAATATTGTCGGGCTTGAGATCGCGATGAACGATGCCGGTCGCGTGCGCGGCGGAGAGCGCGTCGCATACTTCGAGCAGAATGCGAAACGCCTCGGCGCGCGCGGTCACGTCCTGCCACATTCCACCGCCGGCATCTCGCAAGCGGTCGCGCAGGCTTCGCCCGGTCAGAAACTCCATCACCAAGTAGAGCTGCCCCGTTGGCAACTCACCGAAGGCGAAGATGTCGACGATGTTCTCGTGGCCGATGGCGTTGACCGCTTTGGCCTCGCGCAGAAAGCGGCTGGCGATGGCCGGATCTTGCGAGAACCAGTGCTGCAGAACTTTAATCGCGACTTTTTTCCCGATCACCGGATGATGACCGGCGTAGACGAAGCCCATTCCACCTTCACCGATCTTCTCGATGATTTCGTACTCGCCCACGCGAGTTCCCGCCTCCAGCTCGGTGTATGAGCGGCGGTCGATGGCGGTAGTCTCTTCGCTGAAGTCCTGATTATTCAACGCTCATTATCTTAACGAATTTTAGAATGCCGGAATACACAGAAGGAGGCTCGTTTGCTGTTTGCGCGCGAAAGGTAGGCCAATGTAGTGTCGTCTCGCAGCCCTGGAAACGGCGACCGCGCTGTCCTATTCTGCGACTCACGCATGCACAACAATCCACTCGGCCGACTCGACGCATCCGAGGATTTGCGCGGGCGACTGCTGCCGTTTTGCCGGCTCGAGCCGGAACAGATTTGGCAGGATCCGCAAGGTCGCCACCGCGTCGGGTGCATCGACGCCGCTGACGAGCGTGCGGTCGCGCGGCTGATGGCGGGTGATCGCGCCACGCTGGCGATTCACGATCCGCCCTACAACTTGGTGGCGTTCGAAGAGCGCACGCCGACCGAGTACGTCGCCTGGTGCAAACGTTGGGTCGATACATCGATCGCCACCCTCACCGACGACGCCTCTTTTTATGTTTGGCTGGGCGCCGATCAGCGCGACGGATTTCAGCCGCTACCCGACTTCATGATCATGATGCGCTCGACCGCGCTGCGCGCACGCTCCTTCATCACGTTGCGCAACCAGCGCGGCTACGGCACGCAGAAAAACTGGATGGCGGTGCGGCAGGAGCTCCTCTACTACGTTAAGGGCGATCCGCTGTTTCTCGTCGACGCCGAATACACTGATATTCCCAAGAGCGTGCGCGGCTACTACAAAGCCATCGGCGGAAAGCGTACCGAAAACGGTGAGCGCGGGCGGTCGGACACCATTCGCGCCGGCAACGTCTGGATCGACGTGCAGCAGGTTTTCTACCGCATGGAAGAAAACGTCTCCGGATGTTTCGCACAGAAGCCGCTCAAGGCGATCGATCGCATCGTGCGCGCCAGCTCGCAAAAAGGAGATCTGGTCAGCGATTTTTTCGCGCACGCCGGCACCACGCTATTGGCCTGCGAAATCGCGCAGCGCCGCTGCATCACCGCCGAGATCGATCCCATCTTCTGCGAGATCGCGATTCGCCGACTCGAGCACTATCGCAAAACTGGCAAGACCGGCTGGCAAAATGGCAACGCGTTCGAGATTCCATCCGGCTGATAGGCTCTAGGCGATGAATGATCCGCGCGCGCGGACTTCCCCGTTTACTTCGATCTGTTCCCACTTGGCGCTGAGCAGCTGCTCGGTCGACGGCAGCGCCGCGGCTTCGCGTTGCGACAGCGCCGTGCCGATCGATTTTCCACTCGCGTCGAGGCCCACATCGGAAAAACGCGCGCCTTCGAGCAGCGCACCGTCTAGCTTGGCGCCAGAAAAATCGACCCCGCGAAAATCGCAGCGCTTCAAAATTGCGTCGCAGAGATCAGCGCCGCTCAGATCGGCCAACGGCAAAGATGCGCCGGTCAGATGCGCGCCGCGAAAGTTTGCGCCGGGAAGCTCCGCGCTCTCCAAAATCGCTTCGAGCAGTCGCGTGCGCACGAAGCTGGCGCCGCTCATCTCGGCACGATTGAAAATGGCGCGTTTGAGATCGGCGCCATCGAAGCGCGCCGAGTCGAGCACCGCTTCGGTGAAGTCGACCGCCTCCAGGTTCGCGTTACGTAAGTCGACCCCACGCGCCTGAACCCAGCTCAAGTTGGCGTGATAGAGCACCGCACCGTCGAGTCGAGTCTCTTCCAGATTAACTTTGCGCAGATCAGCGTGCTCAAGATGTGCGCCGGAAAGTTTCGCACTCGAAAGATCGACCTGCGCCAAATGGCAGCCGATGAGCGTGGCACCGCGCAGCTCGGCATTGAAGAGATAGCGCGTCTGCTCCGATGCCGCCTGCAGCCCGAGCCCGGTCATGAGCGACCACAGCCGCGACGGCCCGGAAAGGTCGTCCCAGTTCCAAGTGCGACTCGGCTCGTCGTTTAAAGCGGGCAAAGTGGGCATCGGACTTCGATCAACGCAGAGTCTGCGTCAGTCTTCGGCGGGTTCTTCGATCGGCTCGTCGCCGATTCCGCCGCCGCCACCGCCGTCATCCTCGAACTTCGGACGACGACCGGGACCACGACCCGGACCGGGACCGCGGCCTGGACCACGGCCCGGCGCACCCGGCGCACCGGGACCTGCGCCATCACGTCCTTGAACGAGTCGAGCTGGCTCTTCCTTCACGGGCGCAACGAACGTCTCCCATGATGCGGCGGCACGCAGCGCTTCGGCGAGCGGAACTCCTTTGGCGACGAGCGCATTGATTCGCGCTTTCGCCTCGGGAGTCAGTCGGCGAACCAACTGCGCCGGTTCCGGCTCGGCCTTTTGCGGCTTGGCACCGCGCTTGACCGGTTTGAACTCTTCCTCGTCGTCTTCTTCGTCTTCCGCTTCCGACGAGGACGCTTCGGTCTCTTCGCTCGTGTCGGCCGGAGCCGACGACTTCGCCTCGCGCTTTTTTGCTCCGCGCTTCGGCGCTTCTTTGGTCTTTTCTTTGGAGGTCTTGGTTGTCGCCATCGATCGGCCCTTCCGCGTGTACGCGGCAGTAGCCTGATCTATCGCTGCTAGCCAAGAAAAAAACTAGAAGAAAATTTTATTGCGAATTGGGGCCTAATCGCGCAACGGCTTTTCGAGCGCCGGTTCGCCCGCCGGCATCCGCTCCGAGAGCGCCTCAATGAACGCTTGGGCGTAGGCGCGACTGAACGCGACGCCAGACCTCATGTAATAAAGGGCCCGACGCTCGATGTCCACTTGGATGCTGGTCTTCTCGTTCATGACAGGCTCCTGGTCGTTAAGGAGATACCGAGCAAGTGCCGGGCCTGACAATATACTAGCACTTTCAATTGGTTAACGATCCAGAGGATGGCTAACCGGGCTGCCAGCTTGGGGGCTCCTGTTCCCCATGCTAGCGTTCGGGGGTGCGAATTCTGGCTACCCTTTTGGCGCTCGGTGTCGCCCCGGCTGTGCAGCCGGCGGTCGTCCGAGCCGAACCCTTCCAAGTACAGGTCGAGCGCTACCTGCTGCCAAACGGGCTGGTGGTCATCCTTCACCCCGATCATCGGCTTCCCAACATTGTAACGGAGCTTTCGTATCGCGTTGGGTCGAGAGACGAGCGCCCAGGACGGACCGGCTTCGCGCACCTCTTCGAGCACCTGATGTTCATGGGGACCGAGGCGGTGCCCAACGGAAAATTCGATTCGATCATGGAGGCCGAAGGTGGGCAAAACAACGGTGCCACCAGCGAAGATCGCACCTACTACTTCGAGTCGGGGCCGTCGAACCTGCTGGAAACATTTTTGTGGCTGGAGGCCGATCGGCTGTCGACGCTTCCCGACGGAATGAACAAGGCCAAGCTCGATCTGCAGCGCGACGTGGTCAAAAACGAGCGTCGTCAGTCCTATGAAAATCGTCCCTACGCCAAGATGGAATTGGTGCTGCCAGAAAAACTGTATCCGCTCGGCCATCCCTATCACCATCCGGTGATCGGCTCGCATCGCGATCTCTCGGCGGCCAGAGTCAGCGACGTGACTGCATTTTTTCACACCTTCTATGTGCCGTCGAACGCAGTTCTGATCGTGGCCGGAGATTTCGATACGGCGCGCGCCAAGACGCTCATCGAACACTATTTCGGTTGGATGAAGCAGGTGCCGGAGCCCACGCATGTGGAGATACCGACTCCGCCGCCGCTTTCAAAAACCGAAATCGTCACGCTCACCGATGCGGTCGAGCTGCCCAAGGTCACTTTTGCGTTTCTCTCGCCGGCCTGGTTTGCGCCGGACGATGCCGAGTGTGAGCTGCTAGCCGCGCTTTTGGGCGGCGGAAAATTTTCGCGGCTCTATCAGCGACTGGTGTACGAGCGCAAAATCGCCGAATCGGTGGAAGTCGAGCAGCGCGCGATGCAGGGCAGCGGGATCTTCTTAATCTCGGCGATCGCCCGAAAAGACAAAACGGCGGCTGATTTGGAGACAGCGATCACCGAAGAGGTGGAGCGCCTGCGCACTGCACCACCGACGGACCGCGAGATCGAGCGGGCGCGCGCATTTCTCGACGTCGAGCACCTTCGCGAGATCGAGTCGATGATCGGTCTGACCGAAGCGATCGCTCAATTCGATTTTCGCTTCGGCGACCCGTCTCGCGTGCCCGAGCTGCTATCGCGCTATCAAAAAATCGGTGCGCCTGCCGTGGCGACGGTAGCCCTTCGCGTCTTGTCCAAACCGCATCTGATCTTCCGGGTGGTGCCGCGATGAAGGTCGCGCTTTTCCTGTCCGTTCTATTTTGCGGTAACGCAACGGCGATGCCGCAGCCCAAGATCGAATCGCAAACGCGTTGGCGACCGATGGCGGCTGTCAGCCAGCGAACTGCAAACGGACTACGCGTGGCGGTGCTCAGACAAACCGATCTGCCCATCGTTCACCTGGTCGGTCTGGTGACCGCCGGTAGCGATTGCGATCCCGAAGACAAGCCCGGCTTGGCCAACGCCGTGGCCGAAATGCTCGAAGAGGGAGGCGCCGCTAGCTACACACGGTCAACGCTGACCGAGGCGCTGGCCGATCTCGGTGGCGATCTGGACGTCGAAGTCGATCAGAATGGCGTACGTCTCACGCTTTCGACGACGGCGCGCCATTTCGATCGCGCGCTCGAGCTCATGGCCGCGCTCATGACCCGTCCTCGGTTCGAGGGTGAGGAGTGGACGCGCGAACGAGAGGCTTTGATTTCTGAGCTTCTGAAAGAGCGCGCCGAGCCAGAACGAATCGCCGACGAAGTTTTCGACCGCGTCATCTTTGGCGACGGCCACCCCTACGCGCATTCTCCCGATGGAACCGAAGCCGGTTTGCGCGCCATCAATGTCGCCGATCTTCGCGCGTTCTACTCCACTCATTACGGACCGCGGACCACCACCCTGCTCCTCGTCGGCGATGCGCCTAGAGATGCCGCTTTACGAGTGGAACGTGCGTTCGCCGATTGGAAATCGAACGCCGTCCCCGCAGCGCCGCCTCGCGCTGCCACGCCCGGTGCCGCGCGACTGGTGATCGTCGATCGGCCGGGCGCGACGCAATCGGAGTTGCGCATAGGTCACGTGGGAGTGGCCAGCTCCACGTCGGACTACGCCGCACTTCAGCTTCTCAAAACCGTACTGGGTGGATCGTTCACCAGTCGACTCAATCAAAACCTGCGTGAGCGCCACGGCTATACCTACGGTGCCCACGCCCGCTTCAAGCTTTTTCGCGCGCCGGGATCGTTCGACGCAAGCGCGGCGGTGCGCACCGACGTAACGGCGCCAGCCGTTCGCGAAATTTTATCGGAGCTGGAGGGAATCTTAAAAGGGCCGACGCGAGAAGAGCTGCGAAAAGGTCGATCGCTACTGATCGATCAATTGGTGGAGACCTTCGGCCACGGCCTGCTCTCGGCACAATTCCTGGGAAAGCTGCTGCTCGCCGATCTGCCGGTCGATCACTGGCAAAAGGCGCTCGACGATCTCGACGCGTTGGATGTGGCCAAGACCACGCTGAGCGCACAGCGCCTGTTTTTTCCCGATCGACTGGTGATCGTGGTGGTGGGAGATCGCAAGAAGATCGAAAAATCTCTGCGCGCGCTACCGATGGTGAAGACGGTGGAGTTCCGCGATGCGAACGGCGAGCTGACGCGCTGAATCGGAAGTGCGATCAGCCGTTCAGGAGTGCGAAGCCGAGAATCTTGGTCGGCTCGATCTGCTCGGCGGCCAGCCGCAGCGACCTTGAAGTTGTGAGCCCCGACCAGGTCGCCAGCAACACTCCGTCGGCAACGTCCTCAACCAAATTTACGTCGGCCGAGCCGAGTACCGGTGGCGTGTCGATGATGATGTAGTCGTAGCCCGATCGCTTGAGCGACTCGATCGAAGTTTGAAAGGTCGCACCATTGGTGAGCGGCCGCGGTGGATCGCCCGAGCGAACCGCCAAGACGTGCAGCGTCTGCGCGACGCCCACCACCGTCCAGGGATCGTCCGGCTTCTGCCTATGCGATTCCAGTTGTTCGGCGAAGCAGCGCTCGGGAAAAAATCCAAACACTTCGGCCAGCGATGGATGGCGGCGGTTGGCCTCGACGAGCAAGACGCGTGCGCGCGCGTCTTCCGACAGCGCCACCGCCAGGTTGGCGGCGCAAGTCGTTTTGCCTTCGTTGGCAATCGCGCTCGACACCACCACCACGTGCGGATCGCCCTGCGCGCTCATGCGATGCCGGAGCACGCGAAAGCTCGCCGCGCGCTGCGAGTCGGGCTCGCGCACCATCACCAGCCGCGCGTCGATCTGGCTCGGCAGCGAATGTGGCATCGCCACGACTCGCGCCACCGGAGCGTCGAGCCCCGGCAAGATGCGAAGCTCCTCAGACAAGGGACTCCTTCTTGGACGGCTTGGCCACCACGCTGAGCAGGGGTGCGATCTCGAGCTGTTCCAGGTCCACGCGATCGTGAATGCGATCGTCGAAAAACGCGCAACTGAGCGCCATCAAGATCGAAAGGAAAAATGAAATTGCCAGGCCGGCGCCGGCGATGGTGGAGCGTCCCGGTTTTCCTGGATGGGTGGGCCTAAAGGCCTCGTCGACGATTTGCATTTGCGCGTCGCGACCGGCGCTGGCAGCGCTCTCCACCAGGGACGCTTTGAACTGCTTGTCCTCTAGCTGCTGATGTTTCTCGCGCGTCTCGCCGACCTCGCGGTTGAGACGATTCCATTCGGTCTCGAGCTCGACGATCCAATCGCTCGACGAAGGTGCCGCTACCGCCGGGGCCGCCTCGCCATCTTCGCTACGCTTTTTGCGTTTTCGCGAGGAGATCTCGGCATTGACCTTTTGCAGCGCGCTCTCCAGCGCCTCGCGATCGATATTGCTGCTCTCTTCGGGAACTCGCGCGGTCTCCGACAGGAGCGCCTCGTTGGCGCGCTTGAGCCGCGTGCGCGCCAGCTCGACCCTCAGCTTAGCCGCCTTGACATCAGGATGCTGCTCGGTGAACTGCGACATCTTGTCGCCCAAATCTCTTTGCGACGCAGCGAACTCTGACTCCGCCTCGGTACGCTGCTGCTGCATGCGCGGATCGAGGAGCGGCGTCTTGTGCGTGTTGCCCACCGCCAGCCGCGCCTGAATGCGAGCCGCCTCCCGCTCGAGCGCATTCACCGTCGCGTCTCCGCTGTTGCCGCTGCCGGCCGCCGCCGCCGCTGCCGCACTACGTCCAACGGCGCGAATCGCGCTCCCGGCCTGCCCGCCGCCGCCACCGCCCGCCGACTGTCCAGTCTCACGCGCGAACTCGGGATGTTTGGCCAGGAAGGTGGCCAGATTGGTCTCCTTCGCCTTGAGCTCCTCGTCGTTGCGCTTCTTTTCGCGATCGAGAAACTCTCGCGTCTCTTCCGCCTGCTCGGTGCGCGTGCGCGAATTCTCCAAGATCAAAACGTCTGCTAATTTGGCGGTGACCTTCTGCACGCGATCGGGATTGTCGGCCTCGAACGAAAGTCCGAAAGTGTCGCCATCTTTTACACGGAACGCGATGTGCAGCCGCATCTCGTCAACGGCATCGACCCAGCCGCGGTCATCGACGATCTCCGGATAGAGCTTGAACTCCTCGATGATCTGCTGCAGCCGCGAGCGCGACAACACCATCTCTTTGAGACGCAGCCCGAGCTTGCGCGCCGGATCCCCGCCTAGATCGGCACCGCCCAAGTTGGCTGAGCTGATTCCCTCGCGGTAGAGGATGAGCGTCTCCGATCGATAGATGCGCTTCCAGGTAAGTGCAACGAACATCGAGGCCGCGACGCCAATGACCAAGACCAGTCCCGCTTGCAGTCGAAATCCCGCGGCGCGCCGCAGGAGGGTGAGGATTCGGTCGAGATGATCGCGTGGTGTGCGCTCTTCTGTCACGGTGCACTATTGTACACGATTTTCGGCCAATCGGTCGACGAGCGGCTCGATGTCGCTTCCGGGAAAGGGCGCCACCCGCCCCACCGCCCGCAGCCCAAGTCGGCGAACATCCTCGAGCTCGTAAATGCGCGAATCGAAGGCCGCCACGCCCATGGCGCACAGCGGCAGGGTCAGAATGAAAAACGCGAAAAAGAGGAGGGTGGCACGCTGCCGAGTGGTTCCCCAAATTCGCTGCACGCGCCCCGAATCGACCAGCTCGAAGCGAACTCCCATTTGCGCCTGCTCGAGCGAGGCGCGCAGCTCGTACGAATCGTGGCGCTTTTCTAGATCGTGAAGAACCATCTCCAGCTGCGACAGCGACTTCTTCAAATCCTGCGCCTGCACGCGCGCCAAGTTCGTCGATTGACTGGTGCGAAACGCCGCGCCCTCACCGGATTGGATCGCGCGCGGCATATAGAGCAGCACGTTGAGCTGATGCTGCTGTCGATCGATCTTGTCCTTGAGCTCGATCAGATCTTGCGCCACCTGATCGGCCGCGAGCCGCGCCAGTCGCGTGCGCTCTTCACCGTCGGTCACGGTGACGAGCGTACCGAGCGCCTGCACTACGTCGTAGGCCAGCTTCGGCTGCTTGGCGTGAAAGGTAATTCCAATTCGCGCCGAGCGGCCCGCGTCGCCGGCCATACGCGCGTCGACGAAGTAGTTGCGCCAAACCTCGACTTCGATGTCCTCTCTGAGGTTCTCCACCGCCAGCTGCACGTCGCGCGTGAGCACGTTCGAGTATAGGTTGTGATCCTTCATGATCTTCACCAGCCGCTCGGAGGAGAAGATGGTGTCTTCGACGTAGCTCTTGAGCTGTTTCTTCGGCGGCGGCGCGATGGTGGCATCCATGTCGCTCTCGGTGACTCGATAGATGATGCGCGACTGAAAACTGCGACCGCTGTAGCCGTCGTAGGCGGCGCCGAGCGCGCCGAGCAAAACCGCCAGCACGATGGTCTTCACACGCTGAAGACGCGCGCGCCGAAAAAGTCGTCGGACCTCCGCGCCGGCGGTGGCGGCGCCGGGCTCCTCGTCGATCCAGTTTCCCCCGCGAGAGATGACCGTTTTCAGCCACTCGTGGTAGGTCACGGAGCGGCTCCCGAATCTTGTTCAACTTCCGGACAGCGCTCGGCAAGCAGATCGATCAGCTCGCGACGAGCGCTCTCCCACACTGCTTCGTCGGTAGACCAGGCGCCGGCCGCCAATTTCGCCGACGATTTTGCGTCGGGCGCATCTCCGAGCGCGCGCGGAATCAACCGGGTAGCAATGGTCTGTGCGATCGCCGGCCCGGCGCAATGCTCGAGCTTTTGCAGAAGTAGTCGATCGGTCAGGCCGCGACGAAGCGCTTTGAGGCGCAGCGATGGAAACGGCGAGACCGGAATGTCACCCGTCTGCGGATAGATCAGCACACCGTCGCCGTTGCCCCAGTCGGCTTGCGCGCCTCGAGTGCGGCGCTGATCGAAAGTGAGAGGCTGGGTCATCACGTCGGTCGGTCCACCTTTATTATACCTGTCTGAAAAATAAGCGCCCTCCCAGGCGTACCAGAGCTCGACGCCGTAACGATAGGCGATCCAGCCCCAGGTGCGCAGCGCCGTGCCGTCGGTATCGAGGATCATGCTGCCGGCCTGCGGCGGATGTCCGTTGTAGGTCCAAAAATGGAGCTTGTCGTTGTGTTGGTCGGCGGCAAACTTTGGAAATATCTCCGGCGAGATGTAGACGTCGACCGCGCCGTCGTAGATCGGGTCTTCTTTGCCAGTGACCGCGCGCAATACGCCACCACCTGCGCGCTCCACCGCTTCGCCGATCTGCTTGACGCGCGTGCGCTCCTCGAGCGAATGCGGCTCGTCGACTGGAATGGCAAATGGTTGCGCGGTCTCACCGTGAAAGAGCGTGCGAAACGCGCCCACGTCGCGCAAGATGGTTTGATCACTGGTGGTGTCGATCGCGACTGGCCAATAGCGAACATTGTGCAGCGCTCCGCGACGGGCGCTGAACCGCGCTGGGCTCAGATCGCTGGCCAGATAGGCGCCGTGCGCGCGGAACAGCAGGTCGTATTTCCGCTCCCAATCGACCTCGGCCGCCGAGTCGACGTCGACAATATGATGGACGCGCGCGAGCTCTTTGGGCGCGTAGAACACCCACACCAGCGGATTGTCCTCGAGATCGATGGTCACCGGCGCCACATTTAGCTCGACGGAAACCAGCGAGCGCAAAAGCGGATCGCTCTTCTTCTTCTTCAGATCGGGATTCTCGCTGCTGACTTCGATCACGCCGCGATAGACCCCCGCTTTCGCGTGCGCGGAAATTTTCAGATCGTAGTAGGCGCAGTCGGTCTGCGCCGGAATCAGAACGTCGGGATATCGACCGACGCCGCGACTCAGCCCGTACATCGCGCTCGAGGGCTCGGTGACGTTCAGCGATCGGACTTGAAAACAGCTCGCCTCGACCGGCGCGCCCGCCCAATCGATGTGTCCCGAGTTGCCGCCGAGGATCTGTAGGCCCAGGGTCTCACCGCGCACGCCTCGTAAGAGCAGGCGACGGCCGTCGAACCAGGGCGAAAAAGCGGGGAGCGGCTCGCCCTCTTTCAGCTTGGTGGTCTCGCCGACCAAACGAAAGTTGCACGGCGTGGTCGCTGGCTTGCGCCGGCAACCGACGGAGAAACAAAAGCTGAGGCTAGCGACCCAAAAGGTCGGAGACCGTAACCAACGAATAGCCGTCCTCCTTGAGCGCTTGCACGACGGTGGGCAGCGCCTCGAGCGTCCACTTCTGTCCTTCGTGAAGGAGGATGATCTCACCCGGTTTGATCCGCGACGGATGCAGCCGATCGATCACCGACTCAGGACGGTCGGTACGACAGTCGTCGGAGTCGAGCGACCACAGCACCGTGGTGTAGCCGCAGCTGAGCATGTGCGCGAACGAGCGCAGCGAAATTGCACCGAAGGGCGGGCGCACCAACCTAGTCGGCGATGGCAAAATCGCTTTGGTCTTCGAAAGCTCATCGAGAATCTCGCGGCGGCTGAGATGGGTCAGCGCGCGATGGGTGTACCCGTGGCTGGCGAGCTCGTGACCGCGCCGGGCCACTTCCGCCATCTCCGCAGCTCGCCTCTCGCCCTGCTGTCCAATCATGAAGAAGGTGGCCTTCACCGAAAGCCGATCGAGCAGGTCGAGATATTCCAGCGTTTGACCATCCGGTCCGTCATCGAAGGTGAGCGCGACCGCTCGTCTCGATGAAGCACCGCGTCTGACCAGGAGCGATCGCGGCATCCAGCGATCGATCGAAGGTCCCACCCAGGTCATGGTGGACGAAGGCCTTCTGACGGGCGCTTGGTTCACCGAGCTTCCCTTCGCTTCAAGGCCGTCGCATCAATCTTGGAAAAGAGCTCCATGATCGTCTGGGCATGTCGATTCCACACATATTCGGAGAGCGCCTTCTCGCGGGCGCGAACCCCGAGCTGAACGCGCCAGGCGGGTTCAGACAGCACGCGGTCGAGCGCGCGCTCCATACTTTTTCCGTCGAGCGGCGCGAACAAAAGGCCGCCGTCATCGTAACCGATCACCGAAACGATGGGCGGTAGCCATGGTGCGAGCGTCGCTTTTCCCGCCGCCATGTACTCGAACAGTTTCATGGGCGAGCCGTAGGCGTTCGAATGCGGGATGACTGCCACGTCGAGCGCCGCTAGATGCGAGGGAATTTCTCGGTGCGCAACGCGGCCGGTGAAGGTGACGCGCGATTCGAGACCGAGAGAGCGCGCGCGGTCGGCGATCTCAGCGCGATCCGGCCCTTCTCCGATGAGCAGCAGATGCGCCGATGGATGTTTGTGCGACAGCGCGGCAAACGCTTCGATCAAGAGATCGAGACGGCGCCAATGATTCATCGCGCCGACGTATCCGATCACCACTTTACCGTCGAGCCCGAGGCGCGTGCGCGCCGATCCGTCTTCGGCCGAGGCGAAAGCGTTTTCGTCTACGGCGTTGGCGATCACGTGCACCCGCTCTTCCGGCACGCCGGCTTCGATGATCAGATCTCGGAAGTAACTGGTGATGGTGACGATGGCGTCGGCTCGATTCCAGACGTAGCGCTCGACGCGCCGAGCCGCCGCCCGCATCTTGAGCGGACGAATTCGATTCACCACCGCCGAGTCGTTGACCTCGAGAATGAGCGGTACCCGATGGGCGCGCGCCGCCATCACACCAGCGACGGTAAACAGCGCATAGCGTTCATACAGAAGCTGGTAACGGCGGCGAACCATCTGCGATTCGATGGCCGGCCAAGCATAGGCGTTGTAGGCCAGCTCGGCACCTTCGAACATCAGCTCCGGCGCATTGCGTGAGAGCAGCGACCAGGCCGATTTCTTGGGGACACCGTTTGCCTCCGGTGTGCCGTTTGCCTTCGGCGGGTCGTTTGCCGCAACGGCAGTGGGTCCGTGATCGACCTCGACACCCGGCGGCGACACGATGTCGACGCGATGTCCGAGCTGGCGCAGGCCGTTGACAATGCCGCGAATATGCACGCCCTCGACCTCTTGGCCGCGCGTTCGATGGTGATAGAGCACGTTCACGCGATCGCCTCGCGCAGCACTCGATACAGCTTGGTGGCGCTCTCTTCCCAGCCGCCGCGCGCGCCGATTTTGACGATCTTTTCCGGATCGTACGATCGCGTGGCCGCGTGGCCGAGCGCGGTAGTGAGCGCCGCTTCGTCTCCCAGCGCCACCAACTCGCCGAGCTCCGGGCTGGTGATCAGATCGGGAATTCCGCCTACCGTCGTCGCCACCGCTGGACGTCCACAGGCGAACGCTTCCAAGATCACGTTGGGCGTGCCTTCGTTGTGACTGGGCAGCACAATCGCCGTCGATGCGGCCATCCACAGCGGAATGTCGGATAGCGGCTGCGCGCCGACGATCTTGATCCGTCCGGCAAATGGCGCCGCCAACTTTTCCAGTTCCGCGCGTGCGCTGCCATCGCCGACGTAGACTAGCTCCACATCGGTGCGCGGAATTTTTTCGAACGCGCGCGCCAGATCGAATACGCCCTTGGCGCGCTCGAGTCGCCCGACATACACGAACAGCGGCCCGGTGTGTTTGATTCCAATCACACCGCGCGCATGATTTCGATCGCGGACATGAAACAGATCTTGATCGACACCGTTCGGAACGATCGCGATGCGGTCGCGCGATACGCCCAGCGAAACCGCTTTGTCCGCCAGCGCGCGACTCACCGCCACCACCCGCGAGGCTTTGGGCAGGGTCCACTTGAGGATCTGGCGCGGCCCGCGCATCTCGGCCACCACATTGATGTCCGAGCCGTGCAGCTTGACCACCGTCGGCAGGCCCAACATTTTCCCTAGCATCACCGTCGCCGCTCCATCGGGATAGGCCCACGATCCTAGCAGCACGTCGATCTTGCCGCGATAGGCCTTCACCGTCGAATAGAGCGACGCGGCGTAAAATCCAGCCGAGAGCGCGTGACCGAAGCGCGGCAGAAAAAAGAAGCGCGGATGGTGCACGCGCACTCCGTCGACCTGATCCTCATCGGGCACACGGATCAGCCGCCCGGCCGCCGATATCTCGCGAAACATGCGCGCGCCGGGAAACCAGGGAATGGTGGCCAGCACCTCGACGTCACACAGCTTCGACAGCGCCGCGAACTGTTGGCGATTGAACGGCGACGAAAGCGGCTCGAGCGCGTTCGGGAAAATCTTGGTCACGATCAGCGCTCTCAAACTATCGCTCGCCGGTGAGCTCGACCAGCGGAAGTACTCGCCCGCAGCGGCAGGATTCGGCGCGCAGTCGTCCGCGCACGCCGATGTCGAAGCGCAAGTAGGGCGTGTTGTAGTTGTGCAGATCGGTGATGAGCACGTGACCCACCTCACCGACGGGAGCCGGCCCGCCCTTTTCGTCGACCACTTCGACCAGCAGATGGTCGGCCATGGCGTGTAGCGCATCGCCCACTTCGCAGCTGGCCGCGTAAACGCCAACCTCATCTGCCTCTTTCACTTGTCGGCTTCGCCAGCGCGCCGCGCGCAACCGCAGCGCAATTCGTCGCGCCGCGAGCTCGGCCGCGTGGTCGCCGTCCTGCTCGGTCACGCGCGCGCGGAAATCGCCCGAACGTCGCGCCGCCGAATCGACGATCGGCAATCGCTCGAGCGCATCGAGCACCTCGATCTCCGCCGGTTTCAGGATCTCGGCGATCGGTCCGGCGTAACCGGGCACATGCAAAAAGCAGTGCCAAACCAACCGCCGCAACTTGGCCTTCTGCAGCTGCAGAAGCGGCGTGCGCGAAAGTCGTTCGCTGCGCAAGTAGTCGTCCAGATAATGTTTTGCACCCACATCGAACCACGGCCGGCGCATCAGATCGGAAATCAGCGCAATCAATCCCTCGTGCGAAGGCGGCGGCCGAAGCCGCGTGTCCGGCAGTCGCGCCAGGCGCTCCAGCACGCCAGTTGGGAAAGTCGGTAGCAAGGTGGGGTCAGGCTTCATCGACCTTCCTATTTTATCATAGGTGAGCTACTCCAAGGGGCGATGCTGTCGCTCTATTTCGTGCGTCACGGGCAGACCGATCTGTCGCTGGCCAACTCGTTCTGCGGATCCATCGATCCTCCCTTAAATGCCAATGGGATGCGCATGGCCGAGGCGCTCGCAGCCCGCTATGGCAGCGAGCGCTGGGCTGCCATCTATGCGAGCCCCCGCTTGCGCACCCGGCAGACCGCAGCGCCGACCGCAACCGAGGCGCAGATCGATGTGCAGATTGCGGAAGGTCTTCAGGAAATCGCCTACGGTCAATGGGAGGGCCGCAGCGAGGAAGAGGTTCAGCGCAGCGAACCGGAGCGCTTCGCGGATTGGTCGGCACATCCAGGCCGCGTCTCGCCGCCGGGTGGCGAAACCGCGGTCGACATCGCTGCGCGCGCCATGCCGGTGATCGAATCGATCCGCAAAAATCACTCGGACGGCAAAGTGCTGGTGGTCTCGCACAAGGCGACTTTACGTGTCATCTTGTGCGCGCTGCTCGGCGTCGACGTAGACCTTTTTCGTGCGCGGATCGAACAGCGTGTGGCGGCAGTGTCGGTGGTGGAATTCAAAAAGTCGGGGCCGCTTTTGCAGGTACTGGGAGATGTCAGCCATCTTGGGCGCTTTGCACCCGATCTGGTCGACAGTGAAGGTACGTAAGCAGGTAAGGAGTCGTCATGGCGCGGATGGTGAAGTGCGTGAAGCTTTCCAAAGAGCTTCCGGGAATGAAGTGGAAACCGTTCGAAGATGAACTGGGACAGCGCGTGTTCGACAACGTCTCCGACGAAGGTTGGCGCATGTGGCTCGAGCACTCCAAGATTTTGATCAACGAGTATCGGCTCGATCTGATGTCGGCCAAAGCGCAGTCGACTCTGCGCGAGCAAATGGAACAGTACTTCTTCGGCGAAGGCGCGGCGCTGCCGCCGGAGTTTGTCGCGCCCAAAGCCAAGTGAAGATTCTCCTGCTCTCGACGTACGAGCTCGGCCATCAGCCGCTCGGGCTCGCCTGGCCGCGCAGCTTTCTCCAAGCGGCGAGATTTTCTTCGTCCGACATCACCACCTGCGATCTGGCGGTCTCCGCGCTCGACGAAGATGCGACGCGCGCAGCGGACTTCGTCGGGATTTCGGTGCCGATGCACACCGCGCTCAGATTGGGAGCGCAAGCGGCCGCGCGCGTGCGGGCGATCAATCCGCGCTGTCACATTTGCTTCTACGGACTCTACGCGCCGCTCAATCGCGACCATCTTCTCTCTCACGATGCGAACGCTTCGGTGGTCGGTGGTGAGACCGAGACGGCGCTGGTGGAAGCGGTATTGGCGGTTTCGCGCGGCGAGCGGCCTAAGCCCAAGATGGCAGTGCTCGATCGCCTCGATTTTCCCACGCCCAGGCGCGAGACGCTGGAACCACTTTCGAGCTATGCCCGTTTCATTTCGCAGGGAGAGTCGCTCATGGCCGGCTATGTCGAAGCCAGCCGCGGATGTCTGCATTTGTGTCGTCACTGCCCGATTCCAGCGGTCTATCACGGAAGATTTTTCGTGGTGCCGCTGGAGACGGTGCTGGCCGACGTCGCACAACAGGTCGCGGCCGGCGCGCGGCACATCACGCTCGGCGACGCCGATTTTCTAAACGGCCCGAGCCACGCGATGGCGGTGGTGCGTGCAATCCATGCGGCGCATCCGTCCCTAACCTTCGACGTCACCATCAAGATCGAGCACATCCTCAAGCATCGCTCGCTCTTCACCGAACTGGCGCAGCTCGGCTGCGCATTCATCGTGAGCGCGGTCGAGTCGCTGTCGAACCGAGTGCTCGAGATCCTCGACAAGGGTCACACTCGCGCCGACGTGGAAGAGGCCTTCGCGCTGCTCAAAGCGGTGGGCATCCCATTGCGTCCGTCACTGGTCGCGTTTACGNNGACTGGATCGAACGCGAGCAGCTCTATCATCACGTCGATCCCATTCAGTTGGCAATTCGTCTGCTGATCCCGCCCGGATCACTTTTGCTCGAGCTTTCCGAAGTCCGTTCGATCTTGGGTCCGCTCGACCAGGCGCGCTTCACCTACGACTGGGTGCACCCCGATCCCAAGATGGAAACACTGGCGCGTCAGGTG
>PLXG01000170.1 GCA_003153195.1 Myxococcales bacterium | reverse complement strand
AAGCACCTCGACGAGAAGGTGGCGCGCCTTCAGCTGAAGAAGCTCAACGCGCAGTTGACCACGCTCACCGAAGAGCAGGCCAAGTACATCGACGTACCGATGCAAGGCCCCTACAAAGCCGACAGCTACCGCTACTAATCCCGCGCGAGCCACTCGGATGAAGTTATTCAAGAGAGCGTATTAGTGTAGTGGGCTGCAGGAGATCCGTGCGTTTCCTGGGCGAAAAATCATCACGCAGGTTCTGAGCGCATCCATTCCCAATAGACCATTGGCTTCGCAGGAAGTCTGATGTCCGTTCATCACGTTTACTGATGCCTTGGTTTCGGCCAGACCGATTTTGATCGGCACTTGCGCTGCACGGCGACGTAGCTGATTGTTCTCCTCTTCAAGCGCGCGAATCTTACAACAAGCCGTCGCTGAATTGCGCAGTCCGAGTTAGTCTCGCCGCATGTCGACACCAAACGAAGAGGAGCTGCTGTGGGAAGGCGGCCCATCGCAGTACACCAACTTCGGACTTTTCGTTTTGTGCGGCTTGCTCTGTTGGCTGGTGGTACCGATCTTCTTCGCGCTCAGGGCCTATCTCCGCGTGCGCGCCACCAGGTTCACGCTCACCACCCAGCGCCTGCGAATGCAGACCGGAATTTTCGGCCGCAAGCTCAACGAGCTCGAGCTCTATCGAGTGAAAGACACCACGCTCGACGAGCCGTTTCTGCTACGCATGGTGAGCCTCGGAAATATCGTGGTGAACAGCAACGACGCGTCGACTCCGCGCGTCGTCTTGAAAGGAATTCGCAACGCCGAATCGGTGCGCGAGCGGCTGCGAAAGTGCGTCGAAGCGAGGCGCGATCAAAAGGCCGTGCGCGTCGCGGAGCTCGAGTAGCTCACATGAAAGCCCTGCTCTGCCGCATATCAAGGCTGGTTCCCAGGAACTGATCATCGAACAGGTCCCTCGAAACCAATTTAGTATCAATGACCTGGCCACGTTCCTGCGGAGTTGTCCTCAGTTATCGCGAATTGGATAAACAACCAGAAGGATCCATAACGGCATCTCCGAACTCGACCCACATCACCGCCGATGTTTCCCGAGCGCCGTCCTCTGTACTAAGGCACCGACCTGAGCTAAAATCACAGAGTCTTTGCTCTACTCTTTACCTCTTAAAGGGGACGGATGCGCGTTGTAACTGCACTCGGGTTGGCCACGATTTTCGCGAGCTGTACCGTGAACGGTCGCGCCCAAGTTGGGAGCGATCTCTCGATGGCACGCGATCTCGGAGCGAGCGGCGACATGGCGATGGTGGTGGTCTCTCCGCTGCAGATCACGCCGGCGGATCAAGTGATCACGGTGGCACTCGGCCAGACGGCCATGCCCGTCAATTACAGCGCGAAATACAATGGAAATCCCGTCGACGTTCACTGGACCATGGACAACTCCACCATCGGCACGATCGACGCCACGTCGGGCGTGTTCACTCCAGTCAGCACCGTCGGTGGAAAAGCGTCGATCACCGCCACCTACGGCAGCGACACCACTCACACCACCGTTACCGTGCTCGTCACCACCACCAAAAATGGCGATCCCAACTTTGGCTCGTCGGCGCCCGTCGGATATGGCGGGTATGGTGGCGTCGGCGGCAATGGTCCGGGCGGCCCGGCGAGCTCGACGCAAATCACGACGCTGGGACAAACGGCGACGCTCGATTCGAACGTTCTCATCCTTTATCCAAGCGACAAAGTCCTGTGGCCTCGCGGACAGCTTGCGCCGCTGATTCAATGGGATCCGAAGACGCACAACTTCGATTCGATGCTGCTGCACATGTACGGAACTACCGTCGACGTGACCAGCACGTTCACCGCTCAGGTGGGACATCCGTTCGTAAACCTACCGATTCCACAGGCGCTTTGGGATCTAGTGGCGGCCTCGAATGCCGGCGACGCAGTCAAAGTCGACATCACCTTTGGCGAAGGATCAAACGCAGTCGGCCCCTACTCGCTCACCTGGAACTTCGCACACGCCGCGCTCAAAGGAACCATTTACTACAATACCTACGGAACTCACTTGGCGACGTCGAGCTGGGGCCTCGGCGCGTCGGTGCTCTCGATCAAACCGGGCGCGACAGCTCCAACCTTGGTGACCGACTCGAACGCCTGCCGCACCTGCCATACCGTGTCGCCCGACGGAAAAGCGACCTATGTCCAGCAAGACGTCAACAACCAGACCAGCAGGTTCGACCTTCTGAGCGCGAACGCCGAGAGCACATTGACCGTGAACCGATTGGCGTTTCCCGCGATCCATCCCGACGGCACACTGGCCTTCTCTTCGTCGAGCGGTTCGGCTCAGCCGTCGACTGACTTGGCGGCGTATTGCGACACTACCAGTCGCCTTTATACGTGGCCAGCTGGCGCGCTGGTCAGCACCACTGGTCTTCCGATCGGCTTTCAGGCCACGCTGCCCACCTTCTCTCCCGATGGAAAACACATCGCATTCGTGTATTGGGCGGGATCACCGGATGGCTCGGGACCAGCCGGCGATCAAAAATCGCTGGCAATGATCGACTTCGACAAGGGCTCGAACACCTTCTCCAATCTTCAAGTGCTGGCGACACCGACAACCGGTCAATCGGCTTGGCCAGCGTTTTTGCCGAACGGCAACGGCATCGTCTACGAAGTTCAGCTGACTGCCGCATCGAATTGTGCCGCCAATGACAACCCCAACAATGATCCCCAATACGGTTTTACGCGTGACTGTATTCGTGCCGAGCTTTGGTATTTCGATCTAGTGAACAAAACCAACGTTCGCCTCGACAACTTGAACGGCAAAGGCTATCTGCCCGTCGGCCCCATCAGCCCAGAAGCGGTCAGCATGCACAGCGACGACTCGACGGTAAACTACGAGCCAACGGTGAATCCGATCGTATCGGGCGGATACGCGTGGGTGGTCTTCACCAGCCGTCGAATGTACGGCAACGTGGCCGCGCTGAACCCGTGGTACTCGGACGCGCGTAACGGCACGGTCTACGCTGCGATGATGACCGGCAACACCCCGAAGAAACTCTGGGTAGGCGCGCTCGATCTCAACGCACCTGCTGGAACTGATCCCAGCCATCCCGCATTCTACCTACCGGCCCAAGAGCTCTCCGCAGGAAACTCGCGCGGATTTTGGTCGCCCGATCCTTGCCATGCCGACGGCGCCACGTGCGCGTCGGGTGACGAATGTTGCGGCGGTTGCTGTGAGCCGGGCACCGGTGGGACGATGGTTTGCTCCGCGCCTGCAGTCGACAAGGGCTACTGCTCGTCGACGGACAACTGCTCGGCGCTCTACGACAAATGCACCATCGACGCCGACTGCTGTGACGCCACCGCCAGCGGATCGGGCGTGAGCTGCATCAACGGGCGCTGCTCTGAGCCGCCCATCAACTAGCTTTCGCCGTCTTGCCCTTTACCCTTTCACATCCCGCGCTGGTTCTCCCACTCCGACGAAAGCGTTGGTTCCATTTTCCGGCGTTGGTGTGCGGCAGCATGGCGCCCGACTTGGGCTACTACTTTCCCTACGCAACCTTCGCGGTCTACAAGACCCACACTCTCATTCGCAGCGTCACATTTTGTCTGCCAGCGGGTGCACTGCTGCTCTTGTTGGCCGAGCTGTACCGACGGCCGTTTGCCTATGCACTGCCCAGTCCTGATCGCGAGGTGGTCGCTGGTGCCTCCTCTCTGCTCGATCTCAAAATGCGCCCGTGGTGGCGAATACCAGTCAGCCTCTACATCGGAATCTGGACCCATCTCGCGTGGGACGCGCTCACTCATCAAAAGGGTTGGGTGGTGCAGCATTTTTCACCGCTTCAGCTTTCCATCGGCCGCGGACTCAGGGTGTTCTACGCGCTCCAGATCCTTTCGTCGATCGCGGGACTTTGGGTGCTGGGATGGTTCTATCGACGCTACTTGCTAGAGCACTCGCTCGCGGCCTCGCGGGCGAACTACTGGTCGTGGCGGACGCCATTTTGGCTGGTGGTGCTGGGCCTAGCCGGTACCATCACCTATCGCACCGGCGTGATTTATAAGGACGATCTGCACTATTCAGCGATCGAGAATTTGATCACCTACATACACTTTCTCCTCGAGATCTTAGCAGCGGCGCTGCCACTCGCCTGGCTTTTGGGCGTGATCAAACGACGGATTTGGGCACCAGCCGCTTTGTCGAAATGATTCAAAGGTAACGGTTGAAAAAAGGTTTCGCGCTGCTAGACTGCCCTCGGCTCTGGGCGACGCAATGCTGACGAACCCCGCCAGGCCCGGAAGGGAGCAACGGTAGTCGACGGCGCGGGTGCCCGGAGCCACTTTTTTTTCAGGGAAAAATGTCCTATCTCGTCCTCGCGCGAAAGTATCGCCCGCAGAGCTTCGCCGACATCGTCGGCCAGGAGCACGTCACCCGCACTCTCGAAAACGCGATCGCCCAAAACCGCATTCACCATGCGTTTTTGTTCACCGGCGCGCGGGGAGTGGGCAAGACGACTGCGGCGCGAATTTTGGCGAAGTGCCTGTCGTGCGAAAAAGCGCCGACACCCACTCCTTGTAATGAGTGCGAGGCCTGTAAGGAGATTACCCAAGGTTCGAGCGTCGACGTGCAGGAGATCGACGCGGCCTCGAACAACGGCGTCGATTCGATTCGTGAGCTACGCGAGGCGATTCGCTATGCGCCGGTGCGCGGCAAGAAGAAGGTCTACATCCTCGACGAGGTTCACATGCTCTCGGGAGGCGCGTGGAATGCGCTGCTCAAGACGCTGGAAGAGCCGCCGCCGCACGCCATCTTCGTCTTCGCCACCACCGATCCGCACAAGCTCCCGGCGACGATTTTGTCGCGCGTGCAGCGCTACGATTTCAAGTTGGTGCCGTCGAAGATTCTGTCGACACATCTCGAGGGAATTTTGGCCCACGAGAAGATCACCTTCGAGCCGACGGCGCTGCAACTCATCATTCGCGAGTCTGGCGGCTCGGTGCGCGATTCGCTTTCACTGCTCGATCAGGTGATCGCAGCGACGGGCGACGCGGGCTTGACTGAGAAGATGACCGCGCAGATTTTGGGCGTGGCCGATCGCACGCTGCTGTTCGAGCTCGGCCAAGCGATCTTGGGCAAGGATGCCGATCGCGCGCTCGAGCTGGTCGATGCGGCCTATACGCGCGGCTACGATCTGGCGCAGCTGTCGCACGCATTCCTCGGACATCTGCGCGATCTGTTGGTGGTGGCGTCGGTCAAAACGCCGGCGAACCTGGTCGACGCGTCGTCGGCGGAGTTGGAATCGCTCAAGCACGCGGCGACGAAATTGCCGGCCGGTTTGCTGGAGATGTTGTTCGATCGCTTCGCGCGCACCGCGGAAGAAGTTTCGCGCTCGCCGGTGCCGCGCTTCGTGCTCGAGGTCGGACTGATCGAGCTCATGCGGGTCGAGCCGCTGGAAGATCTGTCGGGACTGATCGGCAAGCTGGAAGCGCTAGAGCAGCGCGTCGAAAAAGGCGGCGGACATTCGTCTGGTGGATCGAGTCCGTCGCCGCAACAGTCGACAGTCAACAGTCAACAGTCGACTTCTCCCGCAGAACCGTCGACTGTCGACCGTCAACCGTCGACTTCTGCCGCGCCGAAGATTCCCACCAACTTCACCGATCTCGTCGAAGCGCTCATCACCATCGAGCCGCGACTTTCGCAACTGGCGCAGAGCCGCAAGATCGAGTGGACCGATCAAAAGCTGACGCTCGGCTTCGACAAAGACTTTGCCGCCGATGGAATTCGGGAGCGCGTGGTTCAACTTCGCACGGCGCTCAAGACCATTTTGGGAAAAGAGCTGGCGGTCGAGATCATCGTCGGCGCGCTCGAGCCGGCGCGCTCGGAAACGTTGATCGAAGTCGAGCAGCGCAAAGACGACGAAGATCGCGAGAAGCGCAGGCAAGAAGCGATCACCCATCCGATGCGAAAAGCGATCGACGAAACGTTCGGCGGCACCTGGAAAGATCCCGTCGTGGACGTAGATTCCGCCCTCCCCATCACTCGTAAGGAGTAGCCATGGCCGGACCCGACATGAACGCGATGCTGCGCCAAGCGCAGGTCATGCAACAAAAGATGATGAAAGCACAGGAAGAAGCCAAGCAAAAGACCATCGAAGCCTCGGCCGGCGGCGGCATGGTGACGGTCGTTTTTTCGGGCGGACTCGAGTTGCGCGCCATCAAGATCGATGCGCAAGCCATCGACCCCAAAGATCCGGGCATGCTGCAGGACCTCGTCCTCGCGGCGGTTAATCTCGGTCTGCAAAAAGCGCAGGAGCTGCAGGCCAACGAGCTAAAGTCGGTGACCGGCGGCCTGTCCATTCCCGGTCTGTTTTAAAGCACCGTCCCCCGACTTCACGATAACTGCGATATAATCTTTCCGTGGGGAATGATCCTATCGGACGTCTGATCCGCGAGCTGGCGAAACTGCCTGGCGTCGGCGAGAAGACCGCTACGCGTCTGGCATTTCATATTCTCCGCGCGCCCATCGAGTACTCGCGCGATCTGGCCAGCGCCCTCGCCGAGGTGAAAGAGAAGATCCGCCTCTGCTCGACGTGCATGAACTTGACCGAGCAGGATCCTTGTAACTTGTGTGCGGACGTCAGACGCAATCCGCACATCGTCTGCGTAGTGGCCAGCCCGCCCGATCTGTTTGCCGTCGAACGTACCGGCGGATTTCGCGGGCGCTATCATGTGCTGCACGGTGTGCTCTCGCCGCTCGAAGGCATTGGCCCTGACGATCTGCGACTGCGCGAGCTGCTCACGCGCCTCGGCGACAACGACGAAGCCACTCAAATTCGCGAGCTCATCATCGCCACCAGCCCCAACGTCGAGGGCGAAGCCACCGCGCTTTATCTGGCCAAGGTGGTAAAGCCCCTCGGTGTGCGCGTCACCCGCATCGCCTCCGGCCTGGCGGTGGGCGGCGAAATCGAATACGCCGACGGGCTCACCATCTCGCGGGCCCTCGAGGGCCGGCGCGAAATGTAGTGGAGGCCGGCGCGAAATGTAGTGGAGGCCGGCGCGAAATGTAGGGAAGGCCGGCGCGAAATGTAGTGGAGGCCGGCGCGAAATGTAGGGAAGGCCGGCGCGAAATGTAGGGAAGGCTTGAAAATTCAGCGGTTATTTGATAACAATAACCTACTAAAATGTCTGTTCATCCCAGAGCCCAGGCTCAGGAGCTCATCTGATGTCGCAGGTCGTCATGTTCGAGGAGGAGCAGCTGCAGATTCAGGCAGTCTGCGACCGACTCCAGCGCGATTCCAACGCGGTCGCGATTTTGGTCATCAACAAAGACGGGCAAGAGATTGCGCGGGCGGGACAGACGCAGCATCTCGACGTCACGTCCCTCTCGTCGCTGTTTGCCGGCAACGTCGCGGCCACCGGTGGCATCGCCAAACTGCTCGCCGAGAAGGAATTCTCGGGCCAGTTTCATGAGGGCGAGAAGACCAACATCCATCTTTCACTGGTGGCGCAGCGCGCGATTCTGGTCGTGCTCTTCGACACCCGCTCGTCGCTCGGACTGGTTCGCCTGCGCGTGAAAAAAGCGTCGGACGAGCTGACCAAAGTGTTCGAGCAACTGGTGCAGAAAATGGCGTCGGGAACTCAACCGTCCATACTCGGTGAAATCTCCGACGAAGACATCGACAACTTGTTCAACGATTGATGCGCGAAATCGTGAAACGATGAGCTTCATTAACTACAGCTCGCGAGAGATCAACTGCAAGATCGTCTATTACGGTCCGGGACTTTGCGGCAAGACGACCAACCTGCAGTTCATCTATAACAAGACCAATCCCGAAGCGAAGGGCAAGATGATCTCGCTCGCTACCGAGACCGAGCGAACCTTGTTCTTCGACTTTCTGCCGCTCTCGCTCGGTGAGATCCGCGGATTCAAAACCCGTTTTCATCTCTACACCGTGCCCGGTCAGGTGTTTTACGACGCCAGCCGTAAGCTGATCTTGAAGGGCGTCGACGGCGTGGTTTTCGTCGCCGATTCGCAGATCGAGCGCATGGAAGCAAACATCGAATCGCTCGACAACTTGCGACAAAATCTCGAGGAGCAGGGCTACAACCTCGACAAGCTGCCGTACGTGGTTCAGTACAACAAGCGCGATCTTCCCAACTCGGCGCCGCTCGAAGAGCTGCGCAAAGTGGTCAATCCGACCAACGTGATCGACTTCGAAGCGACCGCGACCACCGGTGTGGGCGTGTTCGAAACACTCAAGGCCGTCGCCAAGCTGGTGCTCACCGAGCTAAGGCGAGGCGCGTGAGACAATGATGCCGCGAATTCGAAATGATCTGAAAGCAACTCCGCTCGAGGAGCAGGGTATTCGATACTTCGACGTGAGCGATCCGAAATCGGGCGCGCGCATGCGCATGTACGACTTCGAATGGCTGATCGCCAAGCGCATGGACGGTTCGATCGATTTCGAGGACGTCGCGACTTGGGCCCAAGCCGAGCTCGGGCTTCAGCCGACCCCGGACGACATTCAAGAATATGCCGATCGATTGGCGCAACTCGGGTTCTTCGAGATGACACTCGATCAGTCGGGAGCGTCCGAACCCAAGTCGAGCGACTTCGACGACAAGACCACCGCCTTCGACTCGAGTGCTCTCTTGCGCTCGACGGCACCACTCGATACCAGGGCCACGCCTCCGTCGACACCGATCGTGACCGCGCCACAAAAAAACTTCATCTCGGGCACCGGTCCTACCATCGCGCAACCAGCGATCGCGACTCCGCGACCTGCTCCTTCGCCCCTGGGTGTCGCAACGCCGGCAAGCTCGCCGCGCACCGCGCCGGGACCGGCCTCTACGGCTCGTCCGACCAGCAAAGTGGCGCCGGCAACTTCGGCGAAGCCACCGGCCAAGTCGGGCAGCGGCTCGCTCATGGCGCTCGCAATCGTGGCCTTGGTGGTCATCGGTGGCGGCGTGGTCTATCTGCAGGTCGTGGTTCCAAACACGGCGATCCCGGTCACCGCCAAGGCGGCGACTGTGCATGATCAGGTTCAACTCTTCGACGGCGCTACGCAGGTCAAGAGAAGCGAGAGCCAGGTGCTCTCCTTCGGTGAGCCTGGGCGAATCACCGACGTAGTGGTGCAGGGAACCGAAATCAAAACCGGAATGCCGCTCGCCACTCTCGACTCGTTCGTGCTGATTGAAAAGACGCTCGCCGACGTGAACGATCGCATCACCTTCTACGACAACGAGATCGCCAAGATCAAAGCCAAGAACAACAAAGCAGCCACTACTGCCCTCGAGCAGAAGCGCGAAGAAAAAGTCGCCGCCAGGGAGCAGCTGGAAGCACGGATACCCCACGTTCGATTGCTCTCGCCTTCGAATGGAACGGTCACGCAGGTGTTGGCGGTTCCTGGCGCAGCGGCGAAGGCGGGTGAGCCAATCGTCAAGATTGCTGGCAAGCAGCTCTCCGCCGACTTCAAGTTGCCGGCAGTCGACGCGGCCAAGCTCAAGCCGGGCATCAGCGTGTCGCTGGCCAACGAGCCGAACAGCGAGGACAAGAAGCCGCTCCTCGGCAAGGTGGCGAAGATCGATCCAGCCACCAACGTGGTGTCAGTTGAGATTACCGACGAATCCGTCCATGAAGGCCAATCGCTGCGCCTGGTCAAAGGCCGTACACCAAATGTAATTACGCTTCCATCGACGGCGGTGGTCAAACGCGACGGCACAGACATCGTCTATGTCGTGACTGATGGCCAAGCGCAAGGGCGCAAGGTGACGGTGTCCGAGCGTACCGGCGCCGAGCTAAACGTGACCAGCGGCATCAGTGCCGGAGACCTGGTGATTATGCAAGGTGGCGAGACGCTACACGATGGAAAGAAAGTCGTCGCGCAGTAAGCGAAACCGGCGACTCGAATCGCCGGCTACTTGCGCGATTTTAGAAAGTCGTTGAAGACCCGCGCCTCTTCTTGCAGCAGATTTTCCGCGTTGGAGTAGATCAACTTCTCGGCGAGGGGCGCCAGGAATTTCAGCAGGAACGGCAAGTTGGTGACCTTGAGCTCGCCGCTCATGGTGCGCTCGGTGCGGCCGCCGACGTCGCGAAAAGTCATGGTGCCCGAGTTCTCGAGGTGTTTGCGAACTTGGTGGTGCTCTCCGATGTTCTTGAACGAAAGACGTTTGCTCGCTTTGTCGAGCGACGACTCTTGAATGAAGGCTAGCGCCTCGGGCGGAACGTCTTTGGGGCCCAACTTCTTGATGATCGGAATCGGCACACAGCGCAACTTCCAGGTGAGGCGATCGCCCTCCTCTTTTCGCTCCACCGATTTGATGTCGCTCATGAGCTTCATGTTCTGTTTCATGAAGTCGAAATAGCTGGGATCGCTCATGGCGGCGATCACCACGTCGACCGGCGCGTCGAAGGTATGCTTGAGATCGAAGTGCATTTTCTCTCCCGAATTTTAAGCAGCATACGCAGGAAATGTGGAGGCGTCAAAGCTCAGGTGACTTGACCAAATGTCGGCGACGGACCACCCTTTTCCGCGAGGTGAGCGCTGCCATGAGACTGCCGCCGGGTCCGCGAAAACCATCGGTGCTTCAGCTGCTCGACTGGGTCCGTCGCCCGGTCGAGTTTATGGAAGATTGTTCGCGCCGATTTGGCGACAGCTTTACCGTGCGCTTTCCCGGCATCGGCGGACCGATCGTTTTCGTTACCAAGCCAGAAGTCATTCGCCAGATTTTTACTGCTGACACCGACGTGCTGTTCGCCGGCAAGGCCAACCAGATCTTGGCGCCGCTGGTGGGCGCGAGCTCGATTTTGCTGCTCGATCGATCGGAGCATCTTACGCGACGAAAGTTGCTGCTGCCACCCTATCACGGCGAGCGCATGCAAAATTATGCGACGTCGATGCGCGAGATCACTCAAGCGTCGATCGCGCGCTGGCCGGTCGGCACACCGTTTTCGCTGCACCATTTCATGCAGCAGATCACACTCGAAGTAATTCTGCGAACGGTGTTCGGATTCCAGGCGGGGCCGGAGCTCGATCGTTTTTCTGCCATCGTGACCGAGCTGTTTCATCCGCCGCCGGCGATGTTCGCCTTCATGACGCTGTTCATGAATCCCGAAAAGCTCAACATTCCGTTCAGTCCCTATCGAAAGTTTTCGCGCGATCGCGACGCGGTCGATCGAGAGCTGTACAAGATGATCGAACGGCGTCGACGGTCCGGGAGCACCGGCGATGGGTCCGACATCTTGTCGATGCTACTCGACGCGCGCGACGAAAACGGACAGGCGCTGAGCGATCAGGAATTGCGCGACGAGCTGATGACCGCCATCGCCGCCGGTCACGAGACGACCGCTACGTCGCTGTCGTGGATCTTCGATCGAATTCTGTCTACGCCGGGCGTGAGTGAGCGCATCGACGATGAGTTGCGCGCGAGTGGTCCTTCGTTTTCGCCGAAGCAGCTTCCCTACCTCGACGCGGTGGTCAAAGAGACGCTGCGCCTGCGCCCCATCTTTCCCATGATCATTCGTCGGGTGGAGTCGCCCATCGAAATTGGTGGCGTATCGATGCCGGTAGGATCATACGTAGCGCCTTGCGTCTACCTGGCGCACCGACGACCGGAAGCCTATCCCGAGCCGGAGCGCTTCATGCCCGAGCGATTTTTGGGCAAGAAGATCGATCCCTATAGCTGGCTGCCGTTCGGCGGCGGAGTCCGTCGCTGCTTGGGAATGGCGTTTGCGGAATACGAAATGGCGATCGTACTGGCCACCGTACTCTCGCAGGTGAAGCTCAGCCTGGCCGAAGGACCGGCCAAGATCGAGCGACGCTCGATCACGCTGGCGCCATCGGGCGGTACGCGGGTGATCATGAATCGTCGCGCCGACCAACTTCGCGCCGCCAGCTAGCGACTTAATCGATTTTACTTAATCGATTTTACTTTCAAGACCGGCGCACCGAAGCCGATGCCCATCGCGCCTTCGTCGACGGAACCATCCACTTCGACTGTCGCGCCAGCTTTATATCCACCGCCGCCTTCGAGCTTGTAGACCTCGCCGTCCTCGGTTTCGAGCGTCCAGAAACCGCCTTCGAGATCTGATCGTCCTACGGTGCCTTTGAACTTCGCCATGTTTGCCTCAGTAGTCGATTCCATCGTCGAGAAACGCTGTATCTACTGTCTGCGCCGGGATGAAATCTTCGTGCGCATAAAGATAGACGTAGCGCGCATAGATCTCGCACACTTTTTTCATGTACTCGCGTGTCTGCGTATACGAGCACAGCTCGATGAACTCGTCGAGCGGACGCGTGCCGCTCAGCTTGAGCCATTTCATCATCGCCTTGGGCCCGGCGTTGTAACTGCCCGCGCCGACGGGAATCTGGCCTTTGAACTTCTTCAGCAGATGTCCAATGTACCAAGCGCCGAAATGAATATTTCCCTCTGGATCGTAGAGAATGTCGTCGGTGTACTCGACCTGGATCTCCGGTGCCACCCGTCGGCTGGTCGGCGGAATCATCTGTAACAGCCCAATCGCGTCGGCGTAGGACACGTCGTGCGGATTGTAGGCCGACTCCTTTTGCATGATCGTATAGAGGTAATAGGGCGGGTCGTCGCCGATCGGCGAATATTTTTCCACGTACGATCGATAGGCGCGCGGAAAGATCTGCTCCCACCAGCGACGAGCGCGAGTATCCTGCGCTGGATCGAGCGCCAGCGCCTCACCCGAATGGCTTTCGGCCAGCTGATGCGGCCGCTGAAAATTCTCTGCGCGCGTGTAGCGATCGAATAGCGTCGGCAGCGCCCGCTCGATCCCATAGCGCCGAATGAACTCCGATTCTCCGCGCTTGAGCTCGACACCCGCCTCGACGGTGAGCCCGGCGGCAATCAGCTCGTCGGCGCGAACGATGAGTTGATCAAGACTGAGCGCGGGATCGAGCTCGGCCAGCGACGGCGCGTTCGCATGCGAATCGATGAACGGTCCCACTTCGCGCCCTTTTTCTTTGAGCCGCGCGCGTGCCTCGATGGCGTAGTAGCTGAGCGGAAATTCCGTCACCAGCGCCTTCCACGTTTCTTCCGCTTCGCCGCCGCGACCGAGCTTGTCGAGCGCCCGACCTTTCCAGTACTGTCCCTTGCCACCGATGAGCGCGCCGCCGAATTTGGTCAGCTTCTCGAAGTCGGCGATCGCGCCGGAATAGTCGGCGGTGAGCCAGCGCGAAAATCCCAAATACCAACGCGCGTCGTCGACGAACGGCGACGATCCATAACGGCGCAGCGTCTCTTCCAGCTCCGGAATCGCAGCCGCATGTTTTCCACGATTGAAATCGAGCCAACCGATTAAAAATGAGGCCTCCGCCGAATAGCGCGAGTGCGGAAATTTAGTGAGGAGCAAGCGATATCCGGCGATGGCGTCGTCATCGCGATCGGCGCGCGACTGCGCCCGTGCGCCGTGAAAAAGAGCCTCCGCTTTTCGCTCTTCCCCAGGGAGCTTTTCCCAGACACTGAGCAACTTGGCTGCGGCGGTGGAATAGTCGTGGCGCGAACGAAAGAGTCCGGTGCCGGTCCAATAGTCCGCTTCGACGCGAAGCGGAGAGTCGTTCGGCACCGCCTTCAGCTCTTCGACGCCACGCTCCCAGGCGCGACCGTTGACCAGAATCTTGGCCCGCGCGATTCGATCGGCAGCGCTGATTTCGCTTTTGGCCGATTCGATCTTTTCGAGCGCGCGATCGGCGAACGGATGATTGGGATGCTCGACGTAGACATGCTTGTATCCGGCGATCGAATCTTCCATCTCCGCCATACGATAGAGAGCCACCGCGGGATCGATGTCCTCACTCCGCTCCTTGAGCACTTCGCGATAAAGCCGCGTCGCCTCCGTTTTTTTTCCCAGCGCATAGAGACAGTCGGCCGCACGCGCACGCGCCACCGAGTGAAACCGGCCGCCACCGATCTTTTGAAAATGGGTCAACGCCGCGGTAGCATCACCATCGAGAAGCTCCGATTGCGCCAGCAGATAGAGCACGTAGTCTGGATTGGCCATGTGCTCGCCAGCAAGCGGCGATAGCTCGCGTCGCGCCTGAGCATAATCTCCATCGCGATAGGCTTTGTGCCCATTTCGCAATCGATCGATCACTCCTTCGGGCACGTGACGGATTTTTCCCGGCGGTTTGAGATTGGTACGACGCGGCATCGGAGGCTGATGCGGCTTGGTCGCCGCCAGAGCCAGAAAGACCATCAGCAGAGCTCGCACGTCCCGAGTATACCGCCAATCGCCAGCCGCGCCTTTTTCGTGCCCCCCTTTTTGTGATAGAAAAGTGCATGGGATTTTCTGGAGTGGACTACTACGTTCTCGACGAGCTGCTCACCGAAGACGAGCGACTGGTTCGTGATACCTTTCGCCGCTTCGTCGACGAAGAGATCATGCCCAAGATCAGCGGCCATTTTCGCGCCGGCACCTTTCCCAAAGAGATCGTCAAGCGGCTGGGCACGCTCGGTGCGCTCGGCGCTTCGCTCGAAGGATATGGTTGCGCGGGACTGGGCGCGGTCGCCTACGGCCTCATCAACCAGGAGCTCGAGCGCGGCGATTCCGGCATTCGCAGCTTCGCATCGGTGCAAGGTTCGCTGGTGATGTATCCGATTCACGCGTTCGGATCGGAAACGCAAAAGCAGCGCTGGCTTCCGGCCATGGCCAAGGGTGATGCGATCGGCTGCTTCGGTCTGACCGAGCCCGATTTCGGATCGAACCCGACCGGAATGCGCACCACCGCAAAAAAGATGGGCGACAAATGGGTGATCTCGGGTGAGAAGCGCTGGATCACCTCGGGTGGAATCTCCGACGTGGCGGTGGTGTGGGCCAA
>PLXG01000323.1 GCA_003153195.1 Myxococcales bacterium | reverse complement strand
CGCGGAAGCTGTTGAACTGCGCCGCGAGCACCAAGAAGATAAGCACCACCGCCAGCATGAACGCTGGCAGGAACTTGTTGCCTTCGGTGCGCAGCTGCCGCGACTCGCCGGTGTAGTCGAGCTTGTAACCTTTAGGTAGAATCTTGGCCGCTTCGGTCTCGAGATAGGTGAGCGCCTCGTCGAGCGGACGGATGGCCACGCCCGAAAGCTTGACCGCGTTCAGCTGTTGAAAGCGATTGAGTGCACGCGGCACCACCGAGTTTTTCACCACTGCGATCGACGATAGCGGCACCAGCTGATTGTTGGGACCGGTGACATAAATTTCTTTGAGCTGATCGGGATTGAGCCGCTCGGTCTGCAGCAGCTGCGGAATGACCTTGTAGCTGCGGCCGGCGATGCTGAAGCGATTGACGAAGTTTCCGCCCACCGCCGCGGCTAGATCCTGTCCGACATTTTGCAGGTTGAGCCCGAGCTGCGCCACCTTCTCGCGATCGATCTCGATCTCGGCCTCGGGTTGATCGATCTTCACGTCGATGAGCGGCGGGAAGGCGAAGATACCGCTGGTGGCGGCCTTGGCCTGTAGCTGCTTGGCGAAATCCAATATCTCCGCGCTCTCGGCGGTCGACGCCAGCACGAACTCGACGGGAAAGTTACCGCCGCCGGGCAGCGCGGGCGGAACGATGGCGAAGGTTTGCACCCCGGGAATGGCGGCTACTTTCCTTTGCACCTCGGGAAGAATTTGGAAAGCCGATCGCTTACGCTCATCCCATGGCTTCAGCACCATGCCCCAAAATGCGGTCGTCGGCTGCGTCACCTGAAAGGTGAATCCAGTCTCGGGAATCGCCATGACCGTCTTGTTGACCGCGCGCGTCGACTGCGCCACCTGATCGAGCGTGGAGTTCGACGGCGTGTTGACGATGCCGAAGATCACGCCCTGATCTTCCGCCGGTGCCAGCTCCTTGGCCGAGAATTGAAACATGGCCAGCATGAGCACGCTGAGGACGATCCACGCGGTGTAGACCATGCCGCGGTTGTTGAGCGCGCCGTCGAGGCCGCGCTGATAGGCGCCACGCAATCGATCGAAGGCGCGATTGATCACGCCCGAAAGGCCCTTGTCCTCGTGACCCGGCTTGAGTAGGTAGGCCGACATCACCGGCGACAGCGTGAGCGCGACGATACCGGAAATGGTGACCGCGCCGGCGAGCGTGAGCGCGAACTCGCGAAACAGCGATCCGGTCAGTCCGCCTTGAAACGCGATCGGCGTGTACACCGCCGCCAGCGTGATGGTCATGGAGATGATGGGACCGACCAGCTCGCGTGCGCCTTTGAGCGCGGCGTTGAGCGGCGTGAGCCCTTCGCGCAAATGTCGTTCGACGTTTTCGACCACGACGATTGCGTCGTCGACCACCAGTCCTACCGAGAGCACGATGGCCAGCAGCGTGAGCAGGTTGACGGTGAAGCCGAACGCCTGCATGAGGAACACACCGCCGATGAGCGAAACCGGAATCGCCACCACCGGGACCAGCACCGATCGTAGCGAGCCCAAGAATAGAAAGATGACGATGATGACGATGACCAGCGTCTCACCGAGCGTGTGAATGACGTCGTCGATGGCGCTCTGAATGTAGACGGTGCCGTCGAAGGCGACGCTGGCCTCGATCTGCTCGGGCAGCTCTTTTTTGATCGCGTCCATCTCGGTGCGAATCAGCTTCACCACGTCGAGCGAGTTGGCGTTGGGAAGCGCCCAGATGCCGATGAATACGGCGGTCTGACCGCTGAAGTTGACCATGGTGTCGTAATCTTCGGCGCCGAGAACGACATCGGCGACGTCGGAGAGTCGTACGGTGGCGCCGGCGTTTTCGCGAATCACCATGCGCCGAAACTCGTCCACCGATCTCAAATCGGTGTTGGTGGTGAGGTTGACCTGGACCAGCGAGCCTTTGGTCTGTCCAACGGCGGCCAGATAGTTGTTCGACGCCAGCGCCTGACGAAGCTGCGCCGGGCTGACATTGAGCGCGGCCATTCGATCGGGTTTGAGCCAGATGCGCATGGCGAACGTTCGGGCGCCGATGATGTCGGCACGCTGCACGCCTTCGACCGCCGAGAGGCGCGGCTGAACGATGCGCACCAGGTAGTCGGTGATCTCGTTCTGCTTGAGAAACTTTGAGGTAAAGCTCAAGTAGGCTGAAGCGAACTGACTGTCGGCCGACTCAATATTAATGATGGGGACCTGCGCCTCGGGCGGCAGATCGCCGCGCACCTGATCGACCTTAGAGCCGATTTCCGAGAGCGCGCGATTGGAGTCGTAGTTGAGCCGCAAGCGCGCGCGAATGACGGAGACGTTCTGATGGCTCTCCGATTCGATGTAGTCGATTCCGTCTGCCGAGGCGATGACCCGTTCGAGCGGCGTGGTGATGAACCCGCGCACCAAATCGGCGTTGGCGCCGACGTAGGTGGTGGTGACGGTGACCGCCGCGTTCTCGCTGCGCGGATATTGTCGGACATTCAGCGATCGAACCGCCTGCAGACCGGCGATCACGATCACCAAGTTGACGACGATGGCGATGACCGGGCGGCGAATGAATAGATCGGTAAATTTCATTTTTCGGACGGCGTGGGTGAGATTTCGGCCTTGGGCGCGAGGTCGTTGTTGATCACCACGCCCACTCCGTTCTTCAACTTGAAGACGCCGCTCGAGGCGATCTCCTCATTGACGGTGAGGCCCGAAACGACCTCGACCATGTCGCCGCGTCGCTCGCCGACACGAATGAACTTCTGTTTGGCGACCAATCCGGGCTTGGCGCCATCGGAACTCTTCTCGATCGAAAACACCGAGTCTCCAAACGGAGCGTAAAGCACCGACGGCGAGGGAATGAGCAGCACCTTGCGCTTATCGGCCGAGATGACGTCCACGTTGGCAAACATACCGGGCTTGAGACGGCCGTCGGCGTTGGCGAACGTCGCGCGGGCGCGCACGCTGCGAGTGGCGATGTCGATCTCGGGATTGATCGCGCTCACTTTGCCGTTCCAGCGCGAGTCGCCATAGATGTCGGTGCGCATCGAAACTTGTTCGCCGAGCTTGAGGCTGGCCAGCGCCTGCTGCGGGAGCGTGAATTCGGCGTAGATCGGATCGACCGATTGCAGCGATGCAAGCTGGGTACCTGGCGAGACCGATTGCCCGAGCTCGACCTGACGCATGGCGATGCGCCCATCAAACGGCGCGCGAATGGTTTTCTTGGCGATGGTGGCGCGAAGATTCTGGACCGCCGCTTCGGCCTGCTTGGCGTGCGCGTCGGCCGCGTCGAGGTCGGCCTGCGTGTTCGATTCACTTTTGCGCAGCGTCTTGGCCCGCTCGAGGTTCACGTTGGCGAGCGATGCGTCGGCCAGCGCCGATGCCAGCTGCGCCTCTTCGGACGAGGTGTCGAGCTTGACCAGCATCGCGCCGCGCTTCACCGATATCCCCGAATCGAAACCGATCTCGCGGATGATCCCTGGCAGCTCGGCGCCGACTACCACGCCATGAACTGCGATGAGCGAAGCGACCGCGCCCTGGGTTCCCTGCCAGTCGGACGATTCGACTTTAGTGGCAGTGATCGTTTCGGGCGGCGGAACGTAAGCCTTGCCGGCCGCGATCATCGACTTGAACTGCGAGACCTTGACCCAAGCCAGAAAGCCAAAAACGAGCAAGAGACCAAGAATGACCGAGACGCGAACTTTTGTTGTATTTTGCATAGTTAACTGATCGGCCCTGTGCCGTGGACGGTTTTCCCAGCTCGGGCTCCGGAGGTATAACCATGAATTGTAGAAAAAGGTAGAGAGCGGCGCGCGAAAACGCCAAAGCAGGAAAACAAAGTGTTAATCAATGGTTATAATGGCGCACTGNNCATTCTGGTACCCGACTCATCGTATGATCTCAAAATGGGAAAGATTGCGCTCGCGTTGATCCTGATGGCCCTGGGGTGCGGAAGCGGAAGTAGTGCAAGTGTCGACTTGCGCGGGTCAGCGCCCGATCTTTTGGGCGGCGACAGTCAGCCCGATTTGGCTGACATTTCGGAGCTCCAAGATTTTTCTGACGTCCAAGACGCCGACGCTTGCGCCAGCGGAAGTCACTCCTGCGCGGGCGTTTGCGTCTCGAACAGCAGCGTGGAGAGGTGCGGCACGTCGTGCACTCCTTGCACGGCGCCGGCGAACGCGACCTCAACTTGCGACGGAACCACCTGCGGATTCACTTGTGCGGTCGGATTCATCGGCTGCCACGCGGACGGCGGAGCGGGCTGTGAAACCGCTATTACCACCGCGGAAAACTGCGGCGGTTGCGGCATCACCTGCGCGGGCGGCACACCGGTCTGCGCCACTTCCAACGGAGTCGAGCAGTGCGTGTCCGGATGTGGCGGTCAGTCGCCCAATCTCTGCGGCTCCACTTGTACCGATCTTCAGGTCGACGTGAACAACTGCGGAACCTGCGGTGTCGGCTGCTCGACCAACCACATCAGCGCCAACTGCGCTGGCGGCGTTTGCAACGGCGCGTGCGAAGACGGATTCGCCGACTGCAACAGCGACAAATTGTCGGATGGTTGCGAGCTTTCAATCATGGGCGTGGATGTCCGTAACTGCGGTGCGTGCGGAACGACTTGCTCGAATAATCACATCAGCGCGACCTGCGCGGGCGGCGTGTGCAACGGCGCATGCGATCCCGGCTACGCCGACTGCAACGGTGACAAGCTCAGCGATGGTTGTGAAACCCAAATCAGCGGAGTCGATCCGAATAACTGCGGCGGATGCGGAGTGACCTGCTCGAACAGCAACATTACCGCCAGTTGTACCGCGGGAGTTTGCAGTGGCACTTGCGCGGCCGGTTACGCCGACTGTGATGGCGACAAGTTGGCAAACGGATGCGAGACCTTGGTTCTCGGCGGCGACGTGGGCAATTGCGGCGGCTGCGGAGTGGTGTGCTCGAACAGCAACCTTACCGCTTCGTGTACCAGCGGTGTGTGTGACGGTGCGTGCGCGGCTGGTTACAGCGACTGCAACGGCGATAAGCAGATGGACGGCTGTGAAATCCAGACCTCCGGTAGCGACGCGACTCACTGCGGCGGCTGCGGACTCATCTGTTCCACCAGCAACATCAGCGCCGCGTGCGGAGGTGGAATTTGCGACGGCGCGTGTGCCACCGGCTACGCCGATTGCGACAACAACAAACTATCGAACGGTTGCGAGATCCACACACTCGGCACCGATGTAGCGAACTGCGGCGGCTGCGGCATCGCCTGCTCGAGTGCGCACATCAGCGCCGCCTGCTCGGCCGGCACCTGTAGCGGAACCTGTGCCACCGGATACGCCGATTGCGACGGCAACAAATTGTCTGACGGATGCGAAACGCTCATCGGCGGCGCCGACATCAACAACTGCGGAGGCTGCGGCGTGACTTGCAATATCGCCGGCGGCGAGAGCTGCATCGCGGGTGCGTGCGGTTGCGCATCAGGGCTCGACTGCAGCGCGACCTGCGTCGACAATTGGAACGACTCGCTCAACTGCGGCACCTGCGGCAACGTCTGTCAGATGGTGACGTCGCAGTCGACCGATCTGGCGCTGGTCGGACAGTGGCACTTCGACGAGGGCACCGGCGACACCGCCTCCGACGCGTCGGGAGCGGGAAACGACATTACCTTGAACGGAAGTCCAAGTTGGGTGACCGGATATTCGGGGAAGGCCATCGCGCTCGATGGAGTGACGCAATATGCCACCGCCGAGCTTGGCGCCGAGTTCGGAACCAACACCGACCTGTCGGCCTCCGCATGGGTCTACGTCACGTCGACCAGCAACGGTCCCATCTTCGGCGTGGCGCAGACTCTGCCAGGCACCGACTGGGACATGCCATTTCTGAGCATCAACGGCGCCACCGTCTACGGCTGGCTGTGGCAAGTGAACGGTAACAATCCGCTGTCCGCCACCGTGTCGCTCAACGCGTGGCACTTTTTGGCCATCACCTATTCGCACGGAAGCGGCGGCAAGGAAATTTTCTACGTCGACGGGGTAGCCAAAGGAAACGGCACCGGTGCGTACGCGCCATCGATGGCGATCGATTACTTCACCACCTTCATCGCCGGCGCCAGACCGACCGGAGTGAACAGCTATTTGAACGGAACCATCGACGAGGTGCGCGCCTACACTCGCACGCTCAGCGCCGGGGAGATCGCGGTGCTCTACAACTCGCATCAGACCTGTTCCACCGGAGCGTGCAGCTGCAGCGGCGGACTTTCGAATTGCGGCGGCATCTGTTCGAACACCCAGATCGACGGTAGCAACTGCGGCAGCTGCGGAAATTCGTGCAACATCGCCGGCGGCGAAACCTGCGCGAGCGGCGTGTGCAGTTGCACCGGCGGAACAACTTGCAGCGGCGTGTGCACCGACACCACCAGCAACTCGAACAGCTGCGGCGGCTGCGGTTTAGCCTGTCCGGCACATACCTGCGGCTCGTGTGGCAGCGGAATCTTGGCCGGCTGGCATCTCAACGAAGGAGGCGGCACGTCCAGCGTCGACTCGTCGGGAAATGGATTTGCCGCGACGCTTTCAACCGGCGCCGGTTGGGCCGTGGGCCATTCCGGTGAGGGCGTGACCTTGAGCGGCAGCCCGAGCGTGGTGAGTGCGCCCATCGGCGCGTGGCTGGGAAACGGAAACGACAACACGTTCACCGCCACGGCGTGGGTCTTGACCTCCAAGACGACCAACGGACCAATCGTTGGAATCACCTCGGTTCCTTTCGGCGGCGGTTGGAACATGCCGTTCCTCAGCATCAACGGTGGAACCGCGTACGCGCACGTTTGGGAAGTGAATGGCAACGCGCCTCTCTCGGCGCCGGTTGCGCTGAATGGCTGGCACTTCCTCGCGGTCACCTACGATCCCGCCTCAGGCGGAAATGAAAACTTCTATGTCGACGGGCAGCTGGTCGCCACCGGCTCGGGTGACTTTCAATCCTCCGATCGCGCGGTGTACTGGTCGACCAACATCGGCGGTTGGAAGCCGCCCGGCGTGAACAGCTATTTCAAAGGCGAGCTCGACGAAGTGCTCCTCTTTAACCGCGCGCTCACCGCCGGCGAGATTCAGCTCATGTATGACGGCCGCGAAAGCTGCTCAGGCTCAGCCTGCAGCGGCACCTGCCCGACGGGAACCGACAACTGCAGCGGAGTGTGCACCAACTTTCAGGTCGACTCGAACAACTGCGGCAGTTGCACCAACGTGTGCACCGGCGGCACGAGCTGCGTCGGTGGAACGTGTCAGTAATTTCTTAGGTTCGAATTCCCAGATAGATGACGTGCGAGCGTCCGCCTTTTCCTGACCGATGCGTGGAGGTGTCGAAGCCGGCCGCTTTGAGTCGCGTGGCGAATCGGTTGTCGGGCTCCTCCGCCCAGACCGCGAACACCCCCTTCTTTGCCAGTGCCTTGTGGGTCCTGGCCAGCGCAGTCGGGCCGTAGAAGGGATCCTCGTGGCGCTGCGTGGCCGCGTGCGGACCTTCGTAGAGATCGAGCAGGATCGCGTTGTAGCTCCCCGCCTTCGCCTGCGAAATGATCTCGGCGACGTCGCCGAGCTCGATTTTGACGCGCGCATCGCGGACCGCACCGGCGGTGAGCGGCGCGAGCGGCCCCCGGCACCATTCGGCCACCACCGGGTTGAGCTCGGCTACCACCACCTTGCTTTTGTCAGACAATCGGTCGAGCAGCGCGCGCAATGTGTATCCCATTCCCAGCCCGCCCACGAGCACGCGCGGTGATTTCGCGCGGTCGAGGTGTTTACACGCCAAGGTCGCGAGCGCCTCTTCCGAGCGTCTGGCGACGCTGGTCATGAGGATCCGTCCGCCGATGACGATCAGAAATTCTTGCTCGCCGCGCTGCCGCAACTCGAGCAGTCCCTCATCGGTCGGTAATCTAGTGAGGGTTTTCCAGGCCTTACTCATACGTCGCCATCCTACCGGATCGGACTTACATTGATGACAATGATTCCAGTCAAAGTATATACGTCCGACTATTGTGGTTACTGCCGGGCGGCCAAAACGCTGCTCACGCACTTGAGGGTCCCGTTCGAAGAGATCGATTGTTCGGGCGACTCCGAGGTCCGCAAATGGCTCATGGAGGAGACCGGCCAGCGAACGGTTCCGCAGATCTTCTTGGCGGATGTGGCCATCGGCGGTTACAGCGAGCTGTCGGAGCTTCATCGAGACGGCCAGCTCGAGCCGATCTTGCGCGGTGAACTAGCGCCGACTTCGGTTAAATAACTTCGTTCAGGACGTCTTCCTCGATACGATAGCGACTGATCATGATCCTGCTTCACCTCGCGCTCGCCGCGCTTCCACCGCTCGGCCTCATGATCTTCTTCTATCTCAAAGATCGATACGAGCCCGAGCCGCACGGACATGTCGCGCTCGCCTTTATGAAAGGGATCGAGGCGATGCTCATCGCCTACGCACTCTCTTGGGCGCTCGGGCGGGTGGTCGGCGACGTGTGGCTGGCGCTCGGCGGCTTGCCGGCGCGGCTGTTCGAAGGATTCGTCCTCGCCGGTGCGGTCGAGGAATTCGCCAAGTGGTGGACCTTCCTCACTGTCATTTATCATTGGGACGAGTTCGATGAGCCGCTCGACGGCGTCATCTACGGCGTGGCGCTGGCGCTCGGCCTCGCCACCGTCGAGAACATACTGGTCGTTCTGCGCCAAGGATTCTCCACCGGGATTCTGCGCGCCATTTTCACCGTTCCCGCGCACGCGCTCACCGGTGCAACCATGGGATATTTCTTCGGGCGGGCCAAGCTCGGCAACGGCCGTCGCGGCTCGGAGGTCGCGCGCGCCGATCGCCTTCGTCGCGGGCTTTACGCGCTCCTGGTGCCGATCGCATTTCATGGCGCCTTCGACTTCGGTGTGCTCGAGCTGCGCCCGCTTGGAAACATCGCCTACCTGGGAATCGGGCTGCTGTCGCTTGGGGTGTGGGTGCTAGTGCTGCGCGCGCTCGACCGGGCGCGTGAAGATTCTCCGTTTCGGAAGGTGCAAGACCAAGTAGAGTAGAGGTCATGAACCGCATCGTGATTTCGTTGGCGCTATTCGCTTTGGTCGGTTGCAAAAAAGAGGAATCGACCAGCAAACCCAACCCCGAGTTCGAAAAGAAGTGGGCGGAGCTGGAGAAGAACGCCGACCCCGCGTTCATCGAAAATCAGGCCGGCGGGGCCGGGCTGCTCGGCGAGGTGCGCCGCTCGATCGATCCGCCCAGTGATGGAAAGAGCGCCATGGTAGGCGAGCTCAAGGGAGAGCTTCCCGATCCCGAAGTGGTCCGCGTCATTCGCGCCAACCTCCCTGAAGTGAAAGCCTGCTACCGCCTGGAAGAGCACAACGCCGCGGTCGGATCGGGCAAGGCCATCGTCACGCTGTCGATCGATCGCACTGGCACCGTCAGTTCGGTCCAGGTGGACGCGCCCGCATTTTCATTCTCCAAGCTGCCGGCCTGCTTGTCGCAGCACGCACGGGCGTGGACCTTTCCCAGATTCACGCAGGGACCGAAAATGTTTTCTTATCCGTTCGTCTTCGTCGGCGGATGACTCGGCCCGAGCTCATTTTTGTCAATCCGCAGCCGATCGACGCTCAGCTTCCGGCCACCTTTCCCAATCCCTTCGATCGCGAGTTGCCTCACGTCTTGGCCGAGCGTGCGGCGCGCCAGCTGCAACGTCTGCTCGAATCGGACGCGTTCGATTTCGCTTCGGCGTCGCTCGCCGATCCACGCGGCGGAAAAATGTTCGGGGTGCTGCTGGTCAAAGCGGCCGACGGGCGGATCGGTTTTCTGTGCGGATTTTCCGGCATGCTCGACGGGCGTTGGAACATCGAGGGCTTCGTGCCACCGCTCTTCGATCAGTCCGCGCGCGCTTCGTTCTGGCCCAAGGCAGAGGCGGGGCTGCGTGCGCTCAATGTCAGACATGATGACTTGGCGGAGGGGGCCGAGCGCATGGCATTCTGCACCACACTTTCGCGGTTGAACGAACGACACCAAGCCGAGGGTCGCGCCCTGCGCGTGCGCCATGAGGAAAATCGCGCGAATCGGCACGCGGCGCGCCAGCGCGGGTCGCAAGATCGTGCCGCGCTTCATCTTCTCGACCAGCAAAGTCGCGCCGACAAGTCGGAGCGACGGCGAATGGAGCTCGCGCACCAGCAAGAGCGTGCGCCTATCGACGCCGAAGTGCGTGTACTCGACGCCGAGCTGGCCGCGCTCGACGCACTGCGCGCTGAAACTTCTCGCCGGCGGCTGCATCAGCTGTGGGACACCTACGCGATCGAAAATGCGCTCGGTCAAACGCGCTCACTTTCGGCCCTGTTCTCGCCCGATGCGCCCCCGGGAGGCGCGGGCGATTGTGCCGCGCCGAAATTGCTCGGACGTGCCTATCGGCTCGGCCTGACCCCGCTTGGACTGGCGGAGTTTTGGTGGGGCGCTCCGCCACCTGACGGCAGTCGTCGCAGCGGAAATTTTTATCCTTCGTGTCGCAACAACTGCGGCGTGATTCTGCCGTTCATGCTGGAAGGAATCTCGACCGGCGCGGCGCTGATCTACGGCGCGCAAAAAATCTCCGACGACGAGCCGCAGCTTCTCTACGAAGATGAGTGGCTGCTGGTCGTCGACAAACCGTGCGGGCTTTTGTCAGTGCCGGGCCGCCACACGCAGCTGCGCGACTCGGTGTTCACTCGAATCAAGCGGCGATATCCCGAGGCGACCGGTCCGCTCATTGTGCATCGCCTCGATCTCGACACGTCGGGTCTTTTGTTGATCGCCAAAGACGCCGACACCCATGTGGCGCTTCAGCGGCTGTTCGCACGGCGCGAAGTCGAAAAGCGTTACGTCGCGTGGCTCGACGGGCAGCTCGATCCAAGTCGCGGATCGACCGGCGCCATCGAGCTGGCGCTGCGCGTAGACGTCGAGGATCGCCCTAGGCAGATTCACGATCCAGTTCACGGCAAGTCGGCAGTGACCGACTGGCGGCTGATAGAGCGCTCCTCCACACAAACCAAGGTCGCGCTGTTTCCGCGAACCGGGCGCACGCACCAACTTCGGGTTCACGCCGCGCATCGGCTTGGGCTCGAGCTGCCCATCGTGGGCGATCGACTCTACGGACGTTCAGGCCCTAGGCTCATGCTGCACGCCGAGGCAGTGGGGTTCATACATCCCCACACCCGCGCTTCGGTCGTGCTCGAGTCTCCCGCGCCATTTTGATCGGACTCCGGTCTCGTTTCGAGTACGATGAAGCGATGCGAAAATTGCTCTGGTTGGCGTCGCTGTGGCTGGCATGCGGCGGAGGTGGCTCGACCGCCGACAGCGGAGGCGCCGCGCTATCCGATCTGGGCGGGCCAGATCTGTCGTCGAGCCCCCACGATCTCAGCGCATCGCTGTCGGATCTCTCGGCATCATCGTCGGATCTACTCTCGATCGATCTATTGAGCTCGGCCGATCTGAACGGGACATCGGACCTGAGCGAGTATTGTCATTCCTTTCAGTGCAACGACGGGACGCCCGGCGCACAGGTCTGCGATTCGTCCGCCATCGTCGGGACCAGCTCGCTGGACGCGCAAACCGCGTGCGGTCAATGCAACGCCAGCTGCTCGGCCGAACAGGTCGTCTGCCAAGACGGAAACGGAACCGCCAATGGATACCTGGGCGGCAATCAATACGTTTACGTCTATAGCAGCAGCGATCCGGCCTGCGCCAAGCCGGGCGACATCATCGGAACCGATTCCCCGCCGACGCTCTACGGACGCTGGGCGCCGAGTCCGTTTGACGGACGAACACCGAACGTGAATATGGCGCGCGCCTGCTCGGGCGCGTTCTCTTTCGAAGATGCCTGTCAGCAATACTGTAGCGGCAGCACGTCCGAGATTAATTACACCGGCGAGACCGGTGGCGGCATCTTTTGGAACCACTTTTCCGACGTGTCGGCCAGTCCCAGCAAGATCTGCTTTACCGATGGCGCCAGCACCACCGTCACCGACGGCAATACCGCTTGCCAGCTGGCCACCGGCACCGGTGACTGTAGCGAGACCGCCAGCTGCTATTGCGACTGAAAGGCGCGATCCACCCCTTTTTGCGCCGCGAAATCTGTTAGCCTCTCTTCCCGATGAAAACCATTACCGAGTTTGGAGCAAGTGCCATTCAGCGTGCGGTTTCTGTGCGCGCGCGTTTGGTGAGTGAAAATGTGCCGGCGGAAGAGCTCAACGAAAAGTTGGGCGCCGAGGTCGGCGTGACCGGAGATAAGTTGAGTCGCCTGGTTGAAGCGCTCGAGGCCGTCGGAGATCGCGCGTCGCGCGTGCGACTGGTGCGTGTGTTCGCAGCGGAGCACGAGCCCAAGGGCGCCAAGAAAGTGGGCGAGTTTCACTATCTCGTCGATCTGCAGCCAGAGCCGGTGCGCGCGGGCGCACACGGCGGAAGACCGGGTGGTAAAGGCGGACGTGGCGATCGCAAGCCCGGTGGTGGCGGCGGTGGCGGTGG
>PLXG01000473.1 GCA_003153195.1 Myxococcales bacterium | reverse complement strand
GCGTCACCATCAACACCGACAATCGGCTCATGACCAACACCACCGTTTCCAAGGAGATGTTGCTTTGCCATCAGGCCTACGGATTTCAGTTGGCCGATCTGAAGGAGCTCATCATCAGCGGCTTCAAGAGCGCGTTTTTGCCCTACCGCGAAAAGGCAGACCTCTTGAAAAAGGTCACCAAAGAGCTCGAGCAGTTCATNNATGTGAGCCGCCTTCCACCGGATCGAAGATTCCCGTCGAGAAACGCGAGCCGCCCTCGGCCGCCAAGCCGCTGAGCTAATGGCCACGCTAGCGCAAGCGGTGGCCAGCCACCTGCCATCGGTCTACAACTTTTGCTCGCGCATGACGCTCGATCGCGCGGAAGCGGAGAAGGCCACCTTCGAAACTTTTCAGCGAGCCGCCACCGGCGAAATTCCTGGGCTCGACGGTGCGCAGCTGGAGCAGTGGCTGCTCAAGATCGCCGCGCACGTGGCGGAGAAGCGGTTGCCGGCCGAGCCGGAGGTCGATTTCGATCTGCTCGACGACACGCTCCGGTCGGAAGCCACCCGCACCCATGAGGTTTCATCGCTGACCGCGCCTGAGCGCGAGTTTTTGCTGTGGGAGCTGAAGCAGGGCTGCATGACCGCGGTGATCAATTGTCTTTCACCCGGGGAGCGCGTGGCGTTCGTGCTCTCATCGGTGATCGGCAAGAGTGATGCGGATGCGGCTCAGCTGCTCGACATCAAAGAGGGCGCGTTCAAGGTGCGACTCTCGCGCGCTCGGCAAAAAGTGGCGGACTATCTGGCGCCGCGCTGCGAGCATGTGAATCCGTCCAACCCCTGTCACTGCCCGTCAAGAATTGGGGTCGCGCTCAACAAAGGTTTCATTGCGCCGCCGTCGAGCGGTCAGACGGTCCAGCTGCGTAATCCGCGCCCGTTTTCGGAGGAGCCGAAATCACACGACGCGGTGAATATTTTTCGAACGCTTCCACCGCAAGCGGTGCCGGCGACATTGGTAGCGCAGTTGAATCAGGCGGTGACGTCGGGAAAGTGGCCGACCATCGCAGCCGGCAGCACAACCAAGTAGAAAGTTACTTCTTGGGGGTCTTGTCGGACTTGGCCGCGTCCTGGCCTTGAGCGCCGTTACAGCTTCCGCCGCAATTTTTCGGATCGCAGTTGCCCTTACACGACTTTTCGGCCTTCTTGTGCTCGCAGTCGCAGGCGAATGCCGAGCTGGCGGCGCCGAATCCGAGGGAAAGCGTCAGCGCGAAAAAGATGGTCTTCATCTTCGAACCTCCGACGACAATCTTAGCAGGGTTTAGAGGAAGGTTACCGCCAAAACCGCTTCCAGCGTGGTGTCGAGCTTCTCGTATTCGCCCATCGGCATCATGGTGACCGGATCATTCGGCCGAGTGGGCGGGTGGAGGTTCGCTTTGAGCGTCAGGTTGAGCTTGAGCGAGACGCGCTTGGTCACCGTCGAGGACAAAGACGTCAAGCTGTTGATGCGAACGTGGTCGAGGTTGTCCGGATCGTTGAGCGCCCAAAGAACTTCCACGCCCTCGGAGAAGATCGCGTAGGGACTGAACTTGCTCTCGTAGCCGAGGAACACCCGTGCCGAGTGAAAGTCGAGATTGCGCGGCGGCGGCGTGCCAGCAACGTAGTGATCGTAGGTGTAGTCGTAACCGAAATCGCCTTTGAAGGTCTGGTGCACCGACTGAAAGAAGATGCGCGAGTAACCGATTTGCGGCTCGAGTCGGTAGACGTAGCCGGATGGCTGATCGCCCGAAACCACGAAGCTGGCGAACACCGAGTTCATCTTGGAGAGGAAGCGATCGTAACGTGCGCGCCCCAGCCAGTTTTGAACCGCGGTCTTGTGGCCGTCGATGGGACCGTCTTTTACCGACTGCGTCCCAACGAACGAGTAGGCGCCCTGAACGAACAGCTCGAACGCGTTGTTGTAATGCTTCACCGATCCGAGCGCCGAGCCGGACAGACCGATCGATTCCGAGTTGCCTTGAACGAGCAAGAAGCCGAGCTGCGCGTTCGCCTTCCAAACGGTGGGCTTGGGCGCGGGCGTGGTGTCGTCCTCGATGCGATGATCGAACTTCGGATCGCCGGCGAGCGCGGGACGGGTGATGCAGAGGAGAGCAAATAGAAACGAAAGCTTACGCAAGACAGAGACCTCCATTTTGGGTTCAGAGATTTTCGAGATCAGGCCGGAACGACGGCGGTGCACGCTCGACATCGGCGCGCCGCGAGCGGAATAGTCTCCAGACATTCAGGACAGACTTTGGTGGTGGACTCGGCGACCGCCGGCTTTTTGAACGCGCCCATGATCTTCACCACCACCACGAACAGCACCGCGGCGACGATGATGAAGTCGAGCACCGCGCCCATGAAGTCGCCCACTTTGATGTGGAGCGGCGTGGCGCTGTAGGCGCGCCAATCTCCGCCGGGCAGGATGGCGCTCACCACTGGCATGACCAGATCGGCCACCAGGGCGCTGACGATCTTTCCGAACGCGCCGCCGATGACGACTGCCACCGCCAAGTCGGCGACATTCCCTTTCAGGGCGAATTCCTTAAACTCTTTTAGGAGAGGCACGGCGCGGACCTTATTCAATGGGTGCCCGCATTGAAAGTGAAAAGTTGCCCTGACGGTCTAGCGGTCGGCGCGTTCGAGCGCCTGCGACAGATCGCCGATCAGGTCGTCGACGTGCTCGATGCCCACCGACACCCGCACCAGGCCATCGGAAATGCCCAACTTCTGTCTGACTGCCGGGGGAATGGTGGCGTGGGTCATGATGGCAGGATGCTCGATCAGCGACTCGACGCCGCCCAAGCTTTCGGCACAGGCGAAGATGGCAGTCGACTTGAGCATCGCGCGCGCGCGTTCGAGCGCCGAACGATTGGCGCCCGCTTTCAGCACGAAGGAGATCATTCCCCCCGGCCCGCGCATCTGCTTTTCCGCCAGCGCGGCCTGCGGATGCGATTTCAAGCCGGGATAGATCACCTTCTCGATAGCCGGATGTTTTTCCAACCAGGCCGCCACCACACGCGCGTTTTGTACATGGCGCTCCATGCGCACCGCCAGCGTCTTGGTGCCGCGCAGGACCAAAAAGCTGTCCATCGGCGAAGGGATCGCGCCAATCGCATTTTGTAGAAACGACAGCCGCTCGCGAACCTCTTCGTCGCTGGTGATCACCGCTCCCCCGACCACGTCGGCGTGGCCGTTCAAATATTTGGTGGTCGAGTGCACCACCATGGTGGCGCCTAGCTCGAGCGGGCGCTGCAGCATCGGGGTGAGGAAGGTGTTGTCGACGGCGAGAAATACTTTTTTTGTTTTGCAGATCTGCGCCACTGCACCGATGTCGCACAATTTGAGAAGCGGATTGGTGGGCGTCTCCACCCAAACCAACTTGGTGTTCGGACGGATCGACTCGGAGAACGCGGCGGCGTCGGTCGGGTCGACGTAGGTGACCTCGATGCCGAACTGTTTGATCACCCGCTCGAAGATGCGGTAGGTGCCGCCGTACAAATCGTCGCCGGCGACCACGTGATCGCCCGACTTGAACATGTGCAGGATGGTCGTCGCCGCCGCGCAACCCGACGCGAACGCAAAGCCGTAACGCCCGCCTTCGAGCGCCGCGAGATTTCCCTCCAGCGCGTGGCGGGTCGGATTTTGCGTGCGCGAATATTCGTAGCCTTTGTGCTCGCCCGGACCCGACTGCACATAGGTCGAGGTGAGGTAGATCGGCACCGAGATGGCGCCGGTGGTCGGGTCGGGAACTTGCCCGGCGTGAATGGCCAACGTTTCGAGATGCTTTGATTCGGTTTTCATCGGCGGAAAATGTAGCGGAGACGCGGAAAAAGTGGCGGAAGAAACGCACGGTGACGTTTGGGGGCCGCTGTACGCTCAAACTTCTCGGGTCGGAGGAGTATGCACCTGCCGCGCTCTTGCGCCGGCTCACCGAGCTGAGAGCCAAACAGGATGCCAAATCACCTTGAGCTCGCTCAGCGGCGCGAACAGGCAGTGATTTCGAATTTTGATCACACCGGTGACGAACGATTCCTTGCTCAAGATCGCACAGCGAGCGACATGAGACGCTGCTAGGCACGACGGGTGGAGAGATAGTCGATGAGATCGATCTTGGAGATGACGCCGGTCAACTCGTCTTTGTCGAGCACACAGACCAGCTTGGCATCGTTGAAGATGGTCTTGAGCAGCTTGATCTTGGTCTCTGGTGTCACCGTGGCGTAGTCGGCCTCGACCAATTCGTCGACGGGCGCATCCATCTTTCCCGGATTTTTGAGCAGATAGTTGAGCAGATCGAGCTCGGAGACCAGGCCGGATAGGCGGCCGCGATCAAGCACCGGCACCTGCGAGATGCCGTGCTCCTTCATCAAGCCCACGACGCTCTTGAGCGTATCGCCTTTTTTGGCGTTGATGAGCGGACGGGCGCGTTTGAAGGCGATCAGATCGCGCACGGTGCCGAGCGGATCTTCCTCTTCGAGGAAGCCGTTCGATCGCATCCATTCATCATCGAAGATCTTGGAGAGATATTTTTGCGCCGAATCGGGGAGCAGAACGACGATGTTCTTCTTTTCGTTGCCCAGCTGTTCGGCGTACTTGATGGCGCCGGCCACTGCGGCGCCCGACGATCCGCCGCAGAAAATTCCCTCTTGGCGAACCAATTCGCGGGTGAGCAGGAAGCACTCTTTGTCGTCGACCCGCATGATCTGGTCGAGGATCTTGAGGTTCATGGTACCGGGCAGAAAGTCTTCGCCGATTCCTTCGACGTAATAGGAAAACGGTTTGGTTAGACGTCCCGTTTTTACGTATTCGTAATAGAGCGAGCCGATGGGATCTACGCCGACGACCTGAAAGCCCGGCTTCTTTTCTTTGAAATAGCGTCCGCAGCCGGTGAGCGTGCCGCCGGTGCCCATGCCGGCGCAGAAGACGTCGATCTCGCCGCCGGTCTGTTCCCACATCTCCGGGGCGGTCGAGACGTAGTGCGCCTCGGGATTGGCCGGATTGAAATACTGATTGGAGTGAAACGAGTTGGGCGTATCTTTGACCAGGCGCTTGGTGACTTCGTAATACGAGCGCGGATCTTCCGGCTCGACGGCGGTCGGGCAGANNCATCTTGTCCGGCATGACGAAGATGCACTTGTATCCGCGCACGGCACCGACGAGCGCCAGACCCGCGCCGGTGTTTCCCGACGTGGCTTCGATGATGGTCGATCCGGGATTGAGCAGTCCGCGACGCTCAGCATCGTGAATGATGTTGAGCGCGACGCGATCTTTCATCGAGCCGCCTGGATTGAGAAACTCGAGCTTCACGTAGATGTCGCTCTTTACGTGAGCGGCGACCTTGTTGAGCTTGACGATCGGCGTGTTGCCGATCGCCTCNNCCTTGTTGAGCTTGACGATCGGCGTTCCACCGATCGCCTCAATGATGTTTGCGCGTGCCCCCTTCATCATTGCTATTCGTCCTCGAGCAGAACCAGGTTGTCGTTTTCGCCGAAGAGCTTGGCCATCGCTTTTTCTTCCAGCACGTCTTGCATGCGGGAGCCGCCGTAACGCGCCACGATGCGATCGTCATACTCATCGGCAATGAGCGCCACGTCGTTGACCGCGGCGATCAGCTCTTTCTCTTGCATGTCGCGTCCGCCCAACAGCGACTGGCCGAACATGATCAGGTTTCCCTCCGGAACATAGGCAAAGGCGCCGAAGCGCAGCTGACCGTTCAAGATGAGGAGCTGACGAAACAGCGACGCCTCGGGCTGAACGCCGGCCACAACCTGCGACACCACGCGAATGACCGAGCGATCGGAATGCTTCGATTTGGGACCGGTCGGCACTACGCTCACCATCACGTAGCTCGAACCTTGTCTGACGACATAGAGACAGTCATCGACTTTGCGAAAAGCCTGACTCTTCCCCAGCACCTTTTCGATGCATTCGCAGCTGGCTTCGACCGAGTTCAGGCTCTCTTTTTTCATGGCAGCCTGATCGGTACCACGCCTACACGAACCGGTAAACTAGTACTACTAGANNCCCTTAAGCTCGCGCTCGGAGCGGGCGAACGAGACCGCTCCGGGGATCCATAGCGTCAATCCCACGATTTCGAGCGAAACGCCGAAGAAGTCCTCCACTCCCAGGGTCAGGCTGTCATGTTCGGAGGCGGCCAGCGCCAACGGCACGATCCCGATCACCTGAAGCGAAGCGCCGATCGCCATGAGCGCAATGGCTCGACCGCGACGTCCGCGCAGCTCCTTGCGCTTCATCTCGCGAAAGGCCTGAGGCGTTTGAAAGCTAGGATAGTAGTTCGGCAGGGTCTGATAGGGTGCATTCAAGACCGGCGGCGCGGACTGGGCTGCGTTGAGCTCACTTCGCTTGCGATTGGCGGCGATGCGCGCGCGTAAATTTTCTTGAAATTGCTTTTCTTCCTCGGAGGTCGGCGGACCGGCTTGGCCGAGGTAGCGCTCGAAGCTGGTAGCCGCGTCGGTGTAGCGGCCGATTCGTTCATAGGTGTTGCCGATGTTGTAGGTGAGGTTGGGGGCGGGCGCCAAGCGATCCGCTTTGAGAAATGCGGTCAGCGCGCTCTCGTATTCTCCGCGTTCGAAGGCCTCTTTTCCGGATGCGAACGCGACCTTGGCGTCGTCGATCGGCGCCGCCCACACGCTCGCCGAAATGAGCATCGCGACCAGCATCCCCCCCACCCGAAAACACATGCCCTTCTCCTATCACAGGTCGTTTCGGCTGTCCTGGCATGCGGCCCGAAGACGCACTAAGATGGTCCGCGCAAGATGAGATACTGTCCCTTCTGTGCCGAGGAGAATCAGCAAGATGCTCGCGAATGCGCGCATTGCGGCAAGCGTATCCCCGCAGCTGCGCGCAAGCCGACCCCGGTCGAGGTAGCGCCGACCCTACAAATTGATCTGACGCCGTCGGGCCCGCTCCGCCCCGAAGTGAAGGCGCCCAATATGGCTGCGCCGACCGGAACCTTGCTGGGAATTCCATCGCAGCCGCTGCCCATGTCGGTTCGGCCTCCGACTCCGACCGCGCCGACCAGGCATCCTCCTGAGTTCGAAAATGCTTCGTCCGACTTTCCGTCTCTCAAGTTGCCGCCGATGCCGATGCCGCCTGAAAGCGGATCGCTGTGGCGAGCGGTGAGCTATCTTCCGCCGCTTCTGCGCGCGTGGTGGGTGCGCGTGCGAGCCGCAAGGACGCTCTCCGCACTGGTGGTGGCCGATCAGCGTACGCTCGATGGGGTTCTGCGAGATCTGGGACGTGCGGCGCGAGAGGCGCAGCTCGACGAGCCGGTATTTTCCGAAGAGATGGGCCGCGTACACGCCGAGGAGAATCGTCGCGACAACGCGCTCGAATCGGCTCGGTTTGCATCCGAAGAGATCGCGCGCGAGGCCGAGCGTTTTCGCGCAGAGCGCCGTGTCCGCGAGGCGCAGAGCGCCGGCAAACAGGGCGAGATCGCGCAGAACGAAGATCTGTTGCGTCAGCACGGCGAAGAGCGTCGGGCGCACGCAACGCAGCTCGGCGAGCTCGAATCACAGCTCCGCGCCGCCGAAAGACGCGCCACGCAGGGCGACGCCAAAGCGCTGAAGCTCGAGGTCACATCCGAGGACAAGGGCGGCGGAATTCAAGCGGCGGCGGCGGCACGACTCGAGGCCGAAGCGGCACGCAAGGAGGCGAGCTCGATTGCCCCGCTTCGCGATCAGGCGCGCGCCAAGGTGATGGAGCTCGACGGTCCGATCGGCGAGCTGGAGCGGAACATCGCGCGTCTCAAACAGGAGCTGCAAACACAGATCCGTGAGCTGAAAGAGGCGGAGCACGCGCACGAATTGGCGAACAAGCAGTTCGAGACCGATCAGCGCGCCGCCGACGAAGAGCGTGCGTCGGCCGAGCGCGAGATGAGTCAGCGCTTCATCACGGTTGGGACGCTGCTCAACCTAAATCGAATTGAAGGCGATCGCTTCCGGCCGCTCTACCTGCGCATCGACCAGCTGAAAGGCGGGCTCACCGGACGCGAGGCGCTGATTCAACGGCTGGCGCAGGAGCGCGAGGCGTTCGATCGTCCTGCCATGCAGAAGGGACTGCTCACCGTCGGCGCCGCGATCGTCCTCATCACGCTGATTGTGGTGATCTTGTCGGTCGTACTTTCGCGCTGAAAACGTGCCCGTTCAGTCTTTGCGCTGTTCGCGATCTTTCTTGATTCGCAAAATGTCGGCGGCGGTCTCTTCCACGGCTTTGCCGGTGATCTCGATGACCGGCCACATCGGATGCTGACGAAAGACCGACTGTGCGTAGGCGATCTCCTGCGAAATGTGATCGCGCTGCCCGTAGCTGGTGTCGGGCGGCATGCCCAAATGTTTCAGTCGCGCCTGGCGGATCTGGAGGAGCGCCTCGGCTTTGATGGTCAGGCCGAAGATCTTTTCTTGGTCGATCTGAAACAGCTCCGTCGGCGGCTCGATGCCGAGCACCAGCGGGACATTCGAGACCTTGAGACCCTTTTGCGCCAAAAAAGTCGACAGCGGCGTCTTCGATGTGCGGCTGATTCCGACCAGCACCAGATCGGCCTTGGGTAGATTGCGCGGCTCGCGTCCGTCGTCGTTGCGGACGGTGAACTCGACCGCGTCGATGCGGCGAAAATAGTCGTCGCCGATGGTGTGAAGCAGTCCCGGCACGCCCTTCGGCTGCGAGCCGAGGAACACCGACAGCTTGGCCATGAGCGTGCCGATGAGATCGACCGCGTCGACATTTTCTTCATCGCACAGTCTTCGCAAGAGCTCGCGGTGCGCGTTCGAGACCACGGTGAACACCACCAGCGCGTGAGTCTGCTTGGCGCGCGCCACAATGCTGCGCATCTCCGCTTCCAGTCGCACGCGCGTATACATGCGCAGCTGTGCCGATGCATTGGCGAACTGCAAGAGCGCAGCGCGCATCACCTTCTCGGCGGTCTCACCGGTGGCGTCGGAGATGACGAAGATGAGTCGATTTTCCACCGCCATCAGCTCACCACGCTCAGGCGACGTTGGCCGTGCGAAATGCCCGAGTCGATCACGCGCGGACACTCTGGATCGGGCAGGCGCGGATCGCCGAGCACGTGCGCGCTCACCACTCGACATCCTCCACGGCAGAGCGAAAGATATTCGCACGAGCGACAGGGCTCGGCCGCGTCGCGCCATCCGCGAAAGGTGGCGAATGAATCGTCGCCGGCCCAGTAGTCCTCGATCAGATCGACCTTGGTGTTTTCCGGCGCGGCAAAGCTGCAGGCGGTCAGCGCGCCCGTCGCTTTGGCGCCCACCAACCAGTCGCCGCCGGCGCAACCGTAGATGGCCAGCCAGCGCATGAGGCGCGGCTTCACTTTGTGGTGCGTCACCATCGGGGTGTACGAGCAATCGAGTCGGACGCGCATACGATAACGCTTCGCCAGCTTGAGCACCGCCGGCAAAAGTGCGCGATGCTGCGCGTCGGTGCAGCGAAGTTGCTGGTAGGTTTTGGCGCCGCGGCCGGAGGGCTTGAAGCGCAGCAGCTCGAGCTCGTTCAATTTCCGCGAGCGCGCGTAGGCGAAGATCTCACCGAGCCCATCGAAGTTGTCGCGGGTGATGACGCAGTTGATTCCGACGTGTTTGGTGGCGCGGCGAAGCGCGCGCACGGCGGCATCGGCGCGATCGAAGCCGTCGAATCCCCGCACCGCCTGATACGCTGCGCCGACGCCATCGACGCTGACGTTGATCTGTCCAAAGAGCGGCGCCCACTCGACCAGTCGGGCCAGCTCGGCGTCGCCATAGAGTCCAGAGGTGGTGAGGTTGGGAACCAGGCCGCGACTGCGTGCGTGTCTGGCGATGTCGCCAAGCCACGGCAAAAGCGCCGATTCACCGCCGCCGAGCGCGAGATGAAACACGCCTTGCGCCGCCAGCGCGTCGATCGATCGCTTCCAATCGGCTTCACCATACTCGTGTGGTGCGCCTTCCGGTGTGGCGCCGGTGTAGCAACCTTGGCAGCCGGCGCCGCAGCGATTGGTGAGCTGCAGATGCGCCTCGAGTGGCCCGCTCAGAAGCGCCGAAAGCGGCTCGCCTTCATCGTCTGCAGGATCGTCCGCAGGCGGTGCGATCCAGGCGCTCTCATCGTCATAGCCGAGGTGTCGCGCGCGATCGCGATCGACGAACACCAGCGCGCGAGGACGTTCCAGCTGCGCGATTCCGCCGAACGTCTCGTAGCGAAAGGGGCGCGGCGTCGACTCCGATTTCGCGCGTTGAAACCACCACATCAGGGAGCGCTCCTCGGCTCTTGCTTGGCCGGCAGTGCCTTACGCGCGCGTAGAAACAGCGCGATGATGGGCGTGAGCAGCGCGACTGCCGCCATGCCGAAGAGCAGAAACGTGACGTCGACTCCAAGAGAGGACGAGTTGGGATTGTATCCCCACTTCACCGCCAGGATTCGTCCGCGTCTTTTAAAAAAACGCGCGAACATTGCTACGGCCCGTCGCTGTGGCAGTCGGTGACGGTCTGCGCGCAAACGGCGGGATTGCAGGAGACGGCATGAGTGGAGCTGCAGTCGAGGGATTGCAGACCTGCGGTCGCGTCATTCTGGCACTTGATGCAAGCGCTCGAGCTGTCATTGGGGCTGGAGCATTTTGCCGTCGCGGTTCCGATGGTGCCGGTGCAGTAGTCGACCGCGCACTGAATGGCAGTGTTCGCCAGCTGAATGGCATGATTGGACGCGCTCGCGTCGCAGTCGTCCAAGCAGGCTATGTATTCGTCGGTCGTCAACCCGAACAGATCGGCTTCCAAGTAACAGTCGCCGTAGCAGTACGACAGTGAGTCGCAGCCATAGGCGCCGTTCTGGTTTCCGCTCTGCGCTAGGTCAGGCGTCGTGGCGAGATCGGCGGGCGGTTGGGCGAGATCGGGCGTATCGGCCACCGCGAAGTCATGCTTGACCACCGCGAAATCGACCGCCTTGAATGAAAAATCCGACGGCGAGTCGATCGCGAGATCGTTCGCCGTGCCGGCGTCTTGACCAGTGGTGTGATCGCCAATCCCGGTGCCCTCGGGAACGGGCGGAGCCGGCGTCGAGCAAGCAGCCATGGCCCAAAATGCGAAGGCGATGGACGAACTTTTCATGACGCGACTCCTCAAAAAAAAAAGCCGCCCTGACTCAGGCCGAAGCCGAACCAGGGCGGCTGTTGTTGAAACGAGATTACGGGAGGTCGTTCAAGCAGGCGTTGACGCTCGCCGTGCAGACCGACGGATTGCAATCGACGCTGCTCGGGCTCGGGCAAGACTGACCGAACAGAGACGCCGAGGCGTTGTTGAGGCAGGTGTCGCAAGGGCCGGTGCCGCTCGAGGAGATCGCCGAGCCATTGGCCTCGGTGAAGTTCCCCATCGAGTCGATACCGCACTTGTAGAACGCGCCCGCGGCGCCGTCGCCCGTGGCGCAGGTGAGGGTGCTGGTGTCGAGGGTTTGAGTCGCACCACAGATGCACCAGCTCTGCGAGCAGATCTGGGCGGTGGAGAACTTGGTCTTCGCTTCGGTCTTGGTCATCGCCGCGCTGCCGCAGTCGGTGGTGCATTGGGTGACCATGGCTTGGGTCTGCGTCGAGTCGGAGAAGCAGCCGATGTAGCAGTTGAGGTAGCCGTTGCAACCGTTCTTGGTGACGGCCATATCCCCCACGACGGTGGTGGTCGTCAGGTCGTTGGTCGAAACCACGCCCTTCAGATCCGGCGAACCAGTGGCGCTGTCGTCGCCACCACAGGCAGCGAGTGCAAGAGAAAGTGCGAGAACAACCGATGACTTGTGCATTACAAACCCTCCAAAATTTAGATGTCGCAAAATTGAGGGCCCTCTATACGACGTGCCTTCGACGCCGTAAAGGAAAAAGTGAAGCGAGCCCCATTTGATTTAAGGCTACGGCATCGTTCGGAAAATCTTGAGTGATCGCGATCACACCCGGCGAACTAAATGCGCGGCCGCCCTCAAATGATGTGCTATGGAGGGGCTCGTGTCGGAGCTCGTCTATCAGGTATTTGTCGACCGCTTTCGGGCGTTTGGCTCAATTCCCGCGATGCCGGAGCGGGCCTCGGCCGAAGGAACGATTCGGCGATCTTGGGATCTTGCCCCGGCTCAGCCGCCCCGGGGCATCGATCTATATGGTGGCAATCTGGACGGGGTGCGGGCGAGCTTGCCGCACCTGCGCGAGCTCGGCGTCGATACCCTTTACCTAACGCCGATTTTTCGCGCGCCTTCCAACCACAAGTACGACGCGGCGGATTACTTCGAGGTCGACGAGCAGTTTGGTGGCGACGCTGCGTTCGAGCGATTGGTGCGCGATACGCGAGAGCATGGGCTCGGGCTGGTACTCGACGGGGTGTTCAATCATGTTGGGGAGCGCCATGCATGGC
>PLXG01000437.1 GCA_003153195.1 Myxococcales bacterium | reverse complement strand
CATCTTCAACACGGCGCTGGTCGAATAACCCACCCATGAAAACCCTCAAACTAGGCACGCGGCGCTCCGCCCTGGCCTGGGCCCAAAGCAGCTGGGTTGCGCGCGAAATCGAGAAAAAAAACCCTGGAATCAAGGTTGAACTCGTAGGTATCGAAACGCAGGGTGACCGGATCGTCGATATTCCCCTTCGCCAGGTCGAAGGAAAAGAATTCTTTTCGGCTGAAATAGATCAAGCGCTCTTGCGCGGAGATGTTCAGCTCACCGTACATTCCCTCAAGGATCTGAGCTTGGAGCGCCCGAAGGGACTCAGACTCGCGGCGACGCCTAAGCGTGCGGACCCGCGCGACGTGATTTTATTTGGACCACGTACCGCCGAAAAACTTGCTCAGCATCGTCCGCTCAAGATCGGCACTTCGGCGCCGCGCCGGCTGGAGAATCTTCCGATTTTTTTACAAAAGGCGCTCCCGCATGGGCGGGAAGTCAAGTTTGACTGGATCGAGATTCGTGGCAATGTTGATACTCGACTGAGAAGGCTTCTTGAGGCCGAAGGAAGCGAGAAGTTTCTCGATGGCGTCGTACTCTCGCTCGCCGGCCTGACCCGGCTTTGGATGGATCACGAGGAGTTTTCTTCCGGCCACAAGAAACTCGAGCAGCTTCTGCGCGGGATGCGCTGGTTGGTGCTCCCTCTTTCGCAGTGCCCGACGGCGCCTGGTCAGGGATCGCTCGCCATCGAGTGCCGCGAAGATGATCAGGTTTCTTACGATGCGATCCATCGGCTCCACGACTCGGCTTCATTTGACCAGATCGCGACGGAACGCGCGGTTCTCGGTGAATTCGGCGGCGGTTGTCATCAACGGTTTGGAGCCACCCAGGTTTCACTTCCAGAGTGCGGTGACGCACTCTGGATCAAGGGTCGAGCGATGGACGGCAAAGTTCTCGATGAATTCCGCTGGAAAGCGCGCCCGATCCCCGTATCCGGTTCGGTAATCGCCTGGGATGGCACCCAGGCGAAATGTTTCAATCAGCGTTTTTTGAAAGACGCACAGGCCCTGAAAAGTGGCCTATTGAGCGATGCGGTCTTTATCGCACATTCACGGGCGCTTCCGGATGGAGCGGCTTCGCTCTTGGGCGCATCAAGAGTCTGGACATCGGGCACTCGAAGCTGGTTCACGCTGGCCGAAAAGGGCGTCTGGGTGGAGGGTTGTGCCGAGGGTCTGGGTTTTGAGTCCATCCGCCCTCTCTTGAAGGAAGCAGTGCTTCAATTGCCCGCGATTTCGAAGTGGCGAGTGCTCACCCACAAAGACGCCGAAGAGAGTTGGAACGAGGCCCAGGTCGTCGCTACTTATTCGCTCGAGCCCCGAAAAGAGGCGGTCGAAGGTTTTTCTCGCCAAACGACGCATGTGTTTTGGAACAGCGGCAGTCAGTTCCTCTTTTTGGGTGCAAATGTTCCCGCAACGGCACAACATTCGTGTGGTCCCGGAAAAACCGCGCAGCTGCTTCGTGAAAAGGGCATCCGCAATCTGACGGTATTTCCTTCGGTAAAGGAGTGGAGAAAATGGCTCAAAATACCCGACGTGGAATGACCTATCGCCGCCTTCGGCAGAATCCTTGGATCCGTGAGCTGACCGAGGAGATCCGGGTTTCGCAGAAGCAGCTCATCCAGCCGGCCTTTGTGGTTGAGGGTATTTCCAAGCGCGAGACCATCGCGGGTTTAACCGGTGTGCATCGCGAGACGCCCGAGTCTTTGCTCAAGCAGATTGAAAAAGATCTCGAAGCAGGCGTGCATAAGTTTCTCCTTTTCGGCGTGCCCGGTAAGAAAGCCGAGAAGAACTTCAATTTCGACTTTACGGCTTCGCAGATCGCGGCTCTTAAAAAAGAATTCGGCAAAGATATTTGGATTTCAGTCGACGTCTGTCTTTGCTCGCACACCTCTCACGGTCATTGCGGGATCCTCTCTCATGAGGGTGATCACATCGAGAACGGATCCTCGGTTGAAGAGCTTGCGCGCGCGGGCCTCGCCTACGCGCAGGCGGGAGCAGACTGTGTTGCTCCGAGCGATATGATGGATGGGCGCATCGGCGCTATTCGCGAGAAGCTCGATCAAGCGGGCCTCGATTCGACACTTCTCATGAGCTACTCTGCCAAGTTTCATTCCAAGTTTTATGGGCCTTTCCGCAATGCCGCCGATTCGGCTCCAAAATCTTCAATCAAAGACCGCGCGAGTTATCAGATTGATCCCGCGCGCCCATCGGACGCTTTATTAAGTTCGCTCAGAGACTCTGAAGAAGGCGCCGACATCCTGATGGTGAAGCCGGCGCTCGCGTACCTCGACGTGGTGCGAGCTGCGCGCGACCGTTTCGATCTGCCGATTGCCGTCTACAACGTCAGCGGCGAATATTCGATGATCAAGGCCGCGGCGCTCAACGGATGGATCGACGAGGAGCGCGCGGTGCACGAGATGCTCGTCAGCTTCGCGCGCGCCGGCGCGAACATCGTCATCACCTATTTCGCCAAAGAGTATGCAGCCCGCAGCCGCTGACGTCGCCGTCGTTATTCTAGCCGGCGGAGGGGCGACACGCTTCCCGGGAAAGCTCGAGAGCGACGCCGGCGGCGTACCGCTGCTGCTGCGCGTGTACCGCAACGTGCGATCGATCGGCCCGGTGTATGTCTCGGCCAACGCGCCGTTCGGCGAAGCGATCGCGAGGGAGCTCGGCTGCACGATCGTGCCCGACCTCCAGGCCGGCCGCGGACCGCTGGGCGGAATCGTCTCTACCTTTGAAAGCGTCTCGCAGCCGCTGTGCTTCACGATCGCCGGGGACGCGCCGTTCGTCGACCGTGGCGTTTTCGACCGCCTGCTGGCGGCCTGGGAGCCGCAACTGGAGGCCGTCGCCGCCGAGCGCAACGGGCGGCTCGAGCCGCTCTGCGCGATCTACTCGCGCGAAGCATTCTTGCGGGAAGGCCGTTCCGAGCTGGCGGCCGGGTCGGGAGCGGTCCGTGCGGTCGTCGAAAGGCTCGTTCACCGGCGGGTCGGCTTTCCAGACGAACGCGCGCTGGCCGGCATCAACACGATCGCGGAGCGCGATGCATTGTTAGGACTTCAGCTTTGAGATTAGAACGCTCGATTTCCGCGTTTGCGCGCGCGCGCGAAATTATTGCGGGAGGCGTCAATTCACCGGTGCGCGCGTTTCGCGCCGTCGGCGGATCGCCCGTCTTCATGCAGCGCGGATCCGGTCCGTTTCTTTACGATCTCGACGGGCACGAATACGTCGATTACGTTTTGTCGTGGGGCGCGGCACTCTTGGGACATGCCAACTCAGGCATAGTGAAGGCGATCGTGCAAGCCGCGGGACGCGGGACGTCGTTTGGAACGCCAACCGAAGCCGAGTCGGAGCTCGGCGAGCTCATCGCGTCGATGATACCGTCGATCGAACGCATACGCTTTACTTCGAGCGGAACCGAAGCCGCCATGAGCGCGGTCAGGCTGGCGCGCGGATTCACCGGGCGCGACGCGATCGTTAAATTCGCCGGCTGCTATCACGGGCACGGCGACGCATTCTTGATCGCCGCGGGCAGCGGCGCGATCACCAACGG
>PLXG01000141.1 GCA_003153195.1 Myxococcales bacterium | reverse complement strand
GTTCGCCGACCATCGCAACTATTCGCTCGGCGACGATCTTCGCTACCTCGACTGGTCGGTCTACGGTCGCCTCGACAAGCTGCTGTTGCGTCTCTTCGAAGAAGAGGAAGATCTTCACATCTACCTGCTCGTCGACGCCTCGCGATCGATGGCCGCCAATGGAAAATTCGACTACGCCTGTGAAGTCGCCGCGGCGCTGGCCTACGTCGGGCTNNGGGCTGGCCAAGCTCGATCGCGTTTCGATTCTGCCCTTTTCGAGCGAGCTCAAATCTCGACTTCCGCCGGCACGCGGCAAGGGAAATATCTTCAAGGTGTTCGATTTTCTCTCCGGGCTTGAGCCCTCCGGGGTGACCTCGCTCGAGGCGAGCATCGAAGCATTCGTGCATCGAACCAAACGGCGCGGCGTGGTGATCGTGCTTTCCGACTTTTACGATCCGGCCGGATTTCAAGGCGGGCTCGATCTCTTGCGCTACCACCGCTTCGACGCCACGGTCATCCAGCTCTATTCCGACAAAGAGGCCCACCCCGAACTTCGCGGCGACGTCGAACTGATCGACGCCGAGACCGGCGAGAGTCGCGAGGTCACGCTGTCGGACCGAGTGCTGAAAGCCTACGCGCGCGAGCACGAAAAGTTCGGACAGGAGTTGGCGTCGTTCTGCGCCGGTCGCGGACTGCCCTACTACCGCGCCAACATCTCGGTGCCCTTCGACGAATTGATCCTGCGAATCTTCCGCGCGGGAGGGTTCCTGCAATGATCTTCGAGGGCATCGCGCTGCAGATCTTGGGTGGCGCGCTGGCCATTTCGGGCGCGGCGTTGGCTGCGCTCTATTTGCTCAAGCTGCGGCGCAAGCGAGTCGAGGTTCCCTCCTCACTGCTCTGGCAACGGGTGCTGCGCGACACCCAATCTTCGGCGCTGCTCCGTCGTCTTCGACGCCTGCTCTCGCTTTTGATTCAGTTGGCGCTCTTGCTCTTCCTACTTTTGGCATTGGCCGATCCGCGATTTGGGCGCCGCGATCGCGCGCGCACTGTGGTCTTACTGGTCGACACCTCGGCGTCGATGCAAACCGAAGACGGCGCCGGAATGAGGCCCTCTGCGCACGCCACCACGCGAATGGAGGAGGCCAAGCTCGAAGCCAAGCGGATCGTTCGCGGGCTTTCGGGTGATTCGAGCGCGATGATCGTGTCACTCGACGCACACCCGGCTCCGGTGGGCGGCTTCACGCGATCGGCCGACGAGCTCGAGCGGCAGATCGACGCGCTCAAGGCCACCGATGCGCCCGCCGATCTGGTCACCGCTCTTCACTTGGCGCGTGACGCCGTTCACGGCCAGTCGAGCCCAACCTTGATCTTGGTCGGCGACGGCGCCTGGTCAGTGCCCAACGGGGTAGTGGATGTCGATCTGTCGGGGATCGATCTTCGCTTCGCCTCCATCGGGAGCGCGACTGAAAATGTCGGCATCACCGGATTTTCGGTGCGCCGATACCAAGCCAATCGCACCGCTTACGAAGTGTTGGTCGAAGTGGAGAGCACGTTCGACGCTGAAAAAAAGCTAGTGCTCGATCTTTTGCAAGAAGGCGAAGTGGTCCAAACTGAGAAGATCGCGCTCAAACCGAACGAGATCTTTCGGCGCAGCTATAGCAACCTTTCCGGTGAGGGCGCCCGACTGGAAGCGCGTTTGCGCCCCGACTCAGACGCTCAACCGCTCGATCTCTTTCCGCTCGATGATCGGGCTTACGCACTTCTCCCCTCGCGACAGTCGCTGCGCGTACTTCTGGTCTCCTCGGGAAATCTATTTCTCGAAGGCGCGCTGCTGCTCGATGAAAACATCAAGCTGAGCAAGATCGCACCAGGAAGTTACGGTCCGCAGGCGCTCGACCAAGTAGACGCGGTGATCTTCGATCGCTTCGCGCCCACCACTCCGCCAGAGAAGAATGCGCTCTATCTTCGACCCGAAGGAAGCGGAAGCCCATTCGAAATCGCAGGTGAGCTCGCCTCACCAGTTATCACCGACGTGGCGGCGGGCCATCCGCTCACCCGCTGGGTTACGCTCAAAGATCTCAACATTGGTCGCGCTTCGCGCTTTCGTTTGCAACCAGGAGACGTCGCGGTGGCGAGCGCGTCACATGATCCGATCGTGGTCGCCCGCGATCGCGCTGGCCGCAAGACGGTAGCCATGGGTTTTGAGCTCGGGCGCACCGATCTGCCGCTGCGCGTTGCATTTCCCGTGTTGATCGTAAACGCGCTCGACTGGTTCGTGGGCGCCGACGCATCGCTGAAGTCTTCCTTCTCCACCGGGAAGCCCGTTCGAATCGGCAACTCACGTTTCACGCCCATGCGAGTTGGTTTTCAACAAATTGGGGGCGAGTGGATCGCCGTCAACTTGCAGAGCCGCGAAGAGTCGCGCATTCGGCCGTCGCGAACGCTGACGCTCAATCGGGTGATCGCGTCGACGCCACCTTCGTCGATGGCAACCAATTGGATTCCCCGTCGAGAGATTTGGGCCAGCTTGGTGCTGGCCGCCCTGTTGCTGTCGCTGGTCGAGTGGTGGACTTATCAGCGGCGGATCACCGTATGAATCTGTTCGGGCAGCCACTTCTGTTCGCGCGCCCCGGCGCGCTCTGGCTCCTGTGCGGGCTTACGCTGGTTCCGCTCTTGCGACGGCGATCGCTGGTCGATTTCTCCTCCGCGCAGCAGTGGGTCTCGACTGGGATTCGCATGATCTTCTTGGCGGTCTTGATCCTTTCGCTTTCGCGACCGAGCCGAGTGACGGAGAAACAGGCGGTCGCCACCGTGCTCTGCGTGGACGTATCCGACTCCATGTCGGACGATCAGTTGGAAGCGGCGCGAAAATTCGTCGAAGGCGCGCGCCAAGCACAAACATCGGCGAGCGACTCCACACTGCGCGTGATCCTCTTTGCCAAGACACCGAGCGCTCTCGATCTTCCGCCGGTGGGCACGGCGCTCGCTCCTTTCAAACGGTCCGGCTCCACTGAAACCGACATCGCCTCGGCGCTGCGCCTGGCCTACGGACTCTATCCGGCTGGCACCATCAAACGCGCGGTGCTCATCAGCGATGGCAACGAGACCAGCTCCGATCTCGCGGCCGAAGCGGAGCGCGCGCGCGAACACGGAGTGCACATCGACCATCTGTCGCTCTCCTCGGTAAAGCGCGACGAAGTGCTAGTTCGCTCGATCAAGGTTCCATCGCAGGTCAAGCTGGGCGCGCCGTTCGAAGTCGAGGCGGAGCTCTTCAGCTCTCGTCCACAGGCAGTCACCGTCACGCTCTATCGCGACGACTTCGTGAATCCGTTTTCCGGAAAGCGCTCGATCGATCTACTCGCCGGACAGAACTCAATTCGATGGAAGAGCGAAGTGGTCGAAGGCGGAGTGACTCGCTATCGCGCCGCGCTATCGGGACCGCTGCTCGATCACTTTCCATCCAACAACGAAGCCTTCGCCTCGGTGGCGGTAGAAGGACGTCCGCGCATTCTCTACGTCGAAGGCGAATCGTCCGCATCGAGCTACTTGGCCGGTGCGCTTCGGCACGAAAATATGGACGTCGACGTGCGCTCGCCCGCCAGCATGCCTTCGTCACTCAGCGAGCTGTCTCGTTACGATCTGATTCTGGTTTCGGACGTGCAGGCTTCGGCACTCAGCGGCCGGGAGGCTGCCATCGAATCGTACGTTCGCGATCTCGGCGGCGGATTCATCATGGCCGGCGGTGAAAACAGCTTTGGCTCTGGCGGCTATTCCGGCACTCGCATGGAGAAGCTATTGCCGGTGCGCTTCGATGGTGAGCGCAAACGCGATCAGCCGGCGCTGGCGCTCGAGCTGCTCATCGATCGCTCGGGCTCCATGTCGGGTCGCAAGCTCGAGCTCGCCAAGGATGCCGCCAAAGCCACCGCCGAGCTACTCGGATCGGCCGATCTGATCGGCGTAATCGCCTTTGACGCCGAAGCGCGATCGATCGTTCGTCTACAACGAGCCGCCAATCGCGCGCGCATTTCGGGCGACATCGCCCGACTTCAAGCGGGCGGTGGCACCAACATCTTGCCGGCCTTGCGCGCCGCCTACGAAGAGCTGGAGCCAGCGCAGGCCAAAGTCAAACACGTCATCCTGCTCACCGACGGAGAAGCGAGCTACGACGGCATCTCACAAGTGGTCGATGAGATGGTCCGGCAGAAGATCACCGTGAGCGCGGTCGGAGTGGGCTCGGGCGCGGACAAGACGCTGCTCACCATGATCGCCGATCGTGGACAAGGCCGCTTTTACTTCACACAGGACGAGCAAAACATTCCGCGCATCTTCACCAAAGAGACGAAGGAGGTGGCGCGCTCGTCGGTCGTGGAAGAAGCGATTCGGATTCAAGTGGTGAAGCACGCTGAGCTACTCGATGGGGTTCCGCTGGCCAGCGCACCGCGGCTGCGCGGATATATTTCCACCAAAGCCAAGCCGCTGTCGGAAGTGATTCTCGCTTCGAATCTGGGCGAGCCGATTCTGGCGCGCTGGCGAGTCGGCCTCGGCCAAGCGGTGGCCTTCACCAGCGACGTCAAAAATCGCTGGGCCTCCGAGTGGCTGAGGTGGCCCGGCTATGGAATCTTCTTCAGCCATCTGGTGCGCGCCACCATGCGGCACAGCGCGAGCGCGACCGGGTCGAGCACCGACCTCAAGGTGTCGGTCGATCCGCCGCGCGTACATTTCACCTTCGATGCCGTCTCCGCCGACGATCGATTCATCACCGGGCTCGACAGCACGGTGCGACTGTTCGACACCACCCGGGGAGTGCCAGGTCGCGGCGAAGGATCGCCGATCGCGTCCGTTGCGCTCTCCGAAACCGCCGCCGGCCACTACGAAGGAGAGTTTCGTCTCGATGGGATCGAATCGGCTGCGAGAACCTTCGTCGCTAAAGTGGGCGAAGCGAGCGCCGCATTCTCAATCCCGTACGCGCAGGAATACTTGGCGCTGCCGCCCAACGACGCGCTCCTCGAGCACGTCTCGCGCGAAACCGGCGGTCGAACATTGACTGAGCTGCCCACCGCCGCTCAACTGTTCGATTCCGCCGGCGAGCAGGTCAAATTCGAGCGCGCGCTGTGGCCGCTGCTACTATGGATGGCCATCGGACTCTTGCTCGTCGACGTGGGGCTGAGACGAATTCGACTTTTCTAGCCGCGCGCAGCACGCCAGTAGACACCAGCGGACCCAGCGGACCCAGCGGACCCAGCGGACAATAAACCGACATCAGCCGACTGGTCGCAGAGTCAGTTCCAATTCCGCCAGCTGATACGATGTTCTGTTGTATTGATATTTGCGATTTGATATTCTGGATCAGTTCTTCTATGTCCAAAGTTCCTCCAGATAGCACCAACCTCCGCGACTGCGACCTCTCGCACGACCGCTTCTTAAAAGACCGCGGTTGCCTGCTGGTCATCCAGGGGGGAATGGTGGGTGAGCGCTTTCCGCTCGACACGAACAAGAAGACCCTCGGGCGCGTCCCGGGCGTCGAAATCGAGATTCGCGACGACTCCATCTCGCGAAGACACGCCGAGATCGCGAAACGCGACAACCAATTTTTCATCCGAGATTTGGGCTCGACCAACGGCACTTTCGTCAACGGCGAAAAGATCTCCAGCGAACGTCAGCTGCGGAGCGGCGATGCCATCGTGCTTGGCGGCAATACCGTGCTCCGCTTCGAGCTTCAAGACGAGCTCGATGAGCGCGCCCACCAGGAGATGTATCAGGCCTCTCTGCTCGACGGTCTGACCAAGATCTACAACCGAAAATATTTTCAGGATCGATTGGTAAGCGAGTTCGCCTTCGCGGTTCGTCACGGCAGCCCGCTCCACCTGCTCATGATCGACGTCGATCACTTCAAGCAGATCAACGACACCCACGGTCACGTCGGAGGCGACGCCGCGCTGACTGCGCTGGTAGCCGTGATCGGAAAGACCATTCGGCACGAGGACGTGTTCGCGCGCTACGGCGGCGAGGAGTTCGCGCTCATCTGCCGCGGCGTCAATGAGCAGGGCGCGCACGCGTTCTCCGAGCGAGTGCGGCGCGCGGTGGAAACTTGCCCGCTCACCCACGCTGGTAAATCGATCCAGCTCACCGTCAGCATCGGCCTCGCCAAGCTGATGAGCACCACCATGGGAGCGCCGGAAGCACTGATCGTGGCCGCCGACGACGCGCTCTACCAGGCCAAGCGTGAAGGTAGAAATCGCACGGTGGTGGCGAGCCCGTTCATCGACAGTCAGCCCACGTCGAGAATTCGCATTCCCACGCTCACGCGACCCTGAGCTTCAGCGGTGATGAAAGCGGTTTCCTGCGCCGATCCACATGGGCGCAAGGGGATGGATCCCCATCGGCACAATGGGACGGACCATCATCGGCGGCGGTTGCATCACGGGCGCGGGCGCGTAAACGAGCGGCGGCGGCGCAAGCACCGGCCGCACGACCGCCGGACCGTTCAACGGAACGCTATTCCGAGGATAGTAGCGACCGCCGTTTTGGTACACGGGCACGCCATTTAGGTAGACCTGGTTTCCGTTCCGATAGAGGGGCACGCCGTTTTGATAGACCGGCACGCCATTATTATAAACGGGCACCAGGGACGGGTTAGTCGGCGGGGGCGGCGCGTTCTGCGCAGACGCGACCGCTCCGATGAGTGAGATGACCCCGATAGCTAGAATCTTCATCGCCTACCCTCCGCAAAAACCGGATCTAAAGGCAGCTTCCATGCCATCAGTTAGTCATTGATATTATTTACTTAAGATCCATCGAGCGGTGGCGTTGGCGGAGCCTGCTGAGGTCAACAGACCTGATCCGCTGGCGCGGGATGACTTATTCCCCCGACGTCGACTATCCTTCTGCCTGCCATGCCGGTTCGCTGCCTCGGGCTTTCGCTGGTTGTTCTATGCCTGGCGTCGATCGTGCGCGCCGAGCCCAACGACGCCGGAGTTTCCGCCGCTCCTTCCCAAGGGTCGCTGCTGTCCGGCGCCGATGAGATCCTGAAATCAGTCACGTCCATTCGGGGGTTGCCCAAAAAGCAGCCTATTCGCATGAGCGTGATGTCGCGCGACCAGATCGGCGCGATGGTCAGACGCGAAGGCGAGAAAGAATACAATCCCATCGAAGAGCGGGTGCTCAAGCGGCTGGGGTTGATTCCCGAGCAAGCCGACTTCAAGAAGATGGTGTTCGATCTCCTGACCGAACAGCTGGGCGGCTTCTATGACGGTAAGTCCAAACAGCTGTGCATCGCCGATTGGACTCCGCTCGAAGCCCAGCGAGTGGTGTGGGCACACGAGTTCACGCATGCGCTGCAAGATCAGAATTTTGATCTGGAACAGCTCCTCAAAGACGAGAAGAACCCCGATCGCAGAATGGCCAAGCGCGCGCTCGCCGAGGGCGATGGGACCCAGGCGATGATCGAATTCCAGCGTCACGAAGGATTTCTCCTGACGACGATGGTCGTTCTCGAGATGTCGCGCATGAAGTCCCCCGTGCTCGATCACGTGCCGGCTGCCATCAAAGCCGACCTGCTGTTTCCCTATTTGAACGGCCTCGAGTTCGTAAAGGCGCTGCGCCAAGCAGCGCTGACGCGTGGACGAAATCAGAACGCTGCGGTCGACGACGCGTTTCGCAATCCGCCCGATTCGACCGAACAGATCCTCCATCCTGAAAAATTTCTCGATCGCGAGCTGCCGGCGAAGGTGGATGCGCCTAAAATAGAGGGCGAGCTCGAGCGCGACGTATTTGGAGAGTTCGGATGGACCAGGCTGTTTGCCACGCGCATGCCCATGACGACGGCCCAGCGCGCCGCGGCCGGTTGGGGCGGGGATCGATCGATCGTGTATGGATCGATCGCCAGCGAGAGCGATCCGATCTCGATCGTAAACCTTTCGATTTGGGACACCGTCACCGACGCCATCGAAGCGGAGTACGCCGGGCTTCGACTGATGTCGGGACTGGCGCGCGCCAAGGTGGCATTGAGCTCGGGCGTCTTCGCCGACGCCAAGAGCCACCTCTGGTCGGTCGAACGACATGGCGATCAGGTGCTGATGATTTTTGGGTCCCCCTCGAAGACGCGGCAAGCCGAGATCAGAGACGCGGTGTGGAAAACCTGGACCGTCGAACGAGCTAGCGGCTTCTCCATCTCGCCGGTCGATCTCGCGGAGGGCCTTCGCAAACTGGAAGCGCACCACTTCTTGATCCCAAAGTCGCTGTTCGATCGATTCTGGCGAGGCAATGATTTTTCGTACGCCGCACAGATCGTCTCCTCCATTGAAAAGCGTGAAGCGAACGGCGTAAAACTGATCGGAGTCGTGCCCGATCGGCTGTTCGCGCGACTGGAGCTCGAAAAGGGAGATCGAATTTTTCGGCTGAACGGAATCGAGCTTCGATCGCGCGACGACCTGAACGGTTTGATGTTACGCGCGGCGCGAACCATGAAAAAATTCGTGCTATCGGTGAGCCGCGGCGAACAGTCGTTCGATCTAATCGTCGACGTGGTGAGCCCGCCCTAATACCGCGTCTCGAGTCGCAGCATGAGCATGTTGGTGTAGATGTTGCTGGTGTTGGCGGTCTGCGTAACCTGCGACTGGTCGATCACGAGCCTATAGTCCAGGAGGGCGTACCAATGCTCGGTGGGACGTGTGGCGAGCGTGAGCCCGGCTTCATATTCGCTGCCGTCGCGTCCGCCAAAGCAGCTCGACAGCGATCCGGGACCGGTGGGAATGAGCGCGCTCGCCGACGGTGTGCCGGTGGGCGTGGTGGTGAAATAGAGGGGGCAACCGAGACCGTAACCTTGATCGCGCGTGCGTGCATAGACAATCTGCGCGTCGAACGAAAATTTTTCATCCCTAAAGCTGCGCCCGAAATCGAACCCGACCAGCGCATTCTCCGAACGATAGTCGCGCAGGTAGGTGGCCCACAGTCCGAGGCGCATTCCGCCGAGCGATCCGCGATCGCGCAAGCCGATGGTTGCATCGCCCGCCAGCGAAGGGGCCACCTGCTCGCCCGCGTTCACGAATTGGGGATCGTCTTTGGGATCGACGATGGCGCGATGGCGAACGCGTCCCTCTCCGTAAAAGGAGAGCTTCTTCCAACCAACCTCTACCTGTGCGCGTCCTTCGTCGCGCGCGGTTCGCTGCACGGTGAGATTGTTCTCGATGGTGTTGGCTAAATAGTTTCCGCGATCGTTCAAAAGGCGACGCAGATCCATTTCGATGGCCAGCGCCGAAAGGTGATCGTAGCCGAGGTGAAAGGTGACATGCTTTCCGGCGCGCGCGGTGACCATCACGTCGGCGCGGGTCATCTGCACCCCGGCCGCGCCCGCCACGTCGAGCACCAGATCGTGATAGAGATCGAGCCAATCGAAGAAGCGCACGTAGTTGGTCCAGGTGATGTACGAGCGCGTGTTCTCGGTCCGAGGACTTCCGCTGGGACCGGTGGGCACCAACGCGCCGCCGTCATCGTTGCCGCCAAGATAAGAGCCGACGCCGGAGAAGGATCCCCACACGCGATCGTAGGTGTAGCTGAAGTCGGCGCCGCCGACAAAAGTGAGATCGCTGTAGTCGGTGGTGACCGAGCGCGAATAGGGATCGGGATAAAATCCGGCAAACGCCGAGAGGTCCCAATGCTTGACGAAGCGCCACCAGACGCGCGCGCCGTCGAGCTTGAGCGCATCCGCCTCGGTGATCATGAGCCGGCCGAACCCGAAGTCGAATCTGTCGCCGCGCCTTCGCACCCAAGCCTGACGCACCTCGTACTCGCGACCACCCAAATATCCGCGCGCGCTGGTCTGATCTTCGCCGGCGATGGCGCTTTCGGTGTTGAAATCGCCGGTGATGCGCACGCGTCCGTCGAGATGAACTTCGAATCCGCCGGGCAGGCGACGGCCGTCGAGCACCGCGCGCAACTCACCGTAGCCGAGCTGCACCGGCCCCACGTCGCTCTGCGCGTTGGAAGGGGAAGCCTGCATCTCCCCCAGGTACATGCCCGAAAGCGAGAGACGAAAATTGAAATGATCTTTGAGATCTTGGCCGAAGGCGGCGCCGCTCGACGTCAGGAGAAAAGCCAGAAAAAAAGTCACTTCCGCAAAATGTCTGACACGGCGGATCATCGACACACGGACTCGTGAAAGCTTCCGTGTCCGATGAGACCGGGCTTGAACGAATAGGGGGTATGGCAGTCGGCGCAGGTCCCGAACGAGGCGTGTCCCACCGGTCCGCCGCGAGCGGCACCGATCTTGGCCTGCGCGCGATGACAGGCGGCGCAGGTGGTGGCGAGCGCGACAAAGTTTCCGCCCACGTGACAGTCGGCGCACGGGAGCAGTCGATGCACGCCCGTGAGCTCGCAGCCAACGCGGGTGTGCTCGAAGTGCGCGCCGGCGAAACTCCGTTGGGTGTGGCAATCGCCACAGCGCGGCCCGAGCGTGTTGTGATGAATGTCGTCGCCGCGATGACAGGTGATGCAGAGTTGTGAGGTTCCGCCGAGAAGTCGCCCGCCCGGATGGCACTTCACGCAGGCGAGCCCGTCGTGCGCGCCGCCGAATCGCGGCGTGGGAATGTCGTGACCGGTGCGAACGATCTTCCAGTCGCTGGCGACGTGACAACTCTGGCACAAAGTTCCGAGCTGTCCTTTGTGGAGTTCGGGCTCGGCGTGGCAACCGGAGCAGTCTCGCGGCGTCGGCTTGAAGTGCAGATCTTTGTGACAGGCCTGACACTGCAGATCTTGGTGCTTGCCATTGAGCGGCCAGTCGGAGACGTGCTCGTCGTTGTGGTCGAATGAAACCTTGCCGTCGTCTTTGTGGCAGCGCTCACAACGAGGACCGAGCGCGCCTTCGTGCACGTCGTCCTTCTTGTGACAGTTCACGCACGCATCTTGATTTTTTTGCGCGGCGAAATCACGGCGCGGATGGCAATTGATGCACTTCACCTCGCGATGCCGGCCGGTGATGGGATAGGGGGTCATGGTGTCGTGATCGAATTTACGCGGTTCCCAGCGCGCACCGAGATGACACTGCACGCAGTCATTTCCGAGCGTGCCTTTGTGCAGATCGTCGGGATGACAGGCGGGACCGCACTGCGTCGGCGCGCCAGTGAAGACGCCGCTGGGATGACACTTGATGCAGGCCACCTCCTTGTGCCCATCGACCAGCGGGAACTTCGATCCCGCCCCGTGGAATTCGGCCACGCCCTTGCTTTTGATCTGCGCCACGCCGGCCTGGCGATGACATTCGAGGCAGCGCTCGTTGGGGTATTGCTTCTGATGCACGTTCTCGTGCTGGTGGCAGCCCATGCACGCCACCTTGGTCTTGCCAGAGACGCGCGTGATCAGGCTCTGGAAATTTTCCCATTCGGTCGGCGTCTTACCGCGATGGCAGTTGCGGCAGTCGACCTCGGCATGTTTTCCGGTGAGCGAAAAGCGCGTGCGCACGCCGTGATCGAAGCGAATGTCGCGCCCGAAGTTGTTGGCGGTATGACAGGCCGCGCAGTCGTTGCCCTGCACCTTCTCGAATCGCTGCGCGTGCACGTCCGAGTGACAGCTCTCGCAACGTCGATCCGGTTTGCTGATCGCGTCCTTCTTGTGGCAGGAGGCGCAGGTCGCCTTGGCCAGGTGCGCACCGTCGAGCGCGAACTTGGTCTGCCGATTGTGGTCGAAGACCACCTTGCGCCACTCCACATCGGCCGAGTGGCAAAGTCGGCAGGCCTTTTGACCGAACAGCGCCTTGCCGTGCACGTTCTCGTGACAGGGCGCGCAGTCCGGCTTCCAGGATCCGATGCGAAAGATCAGCTTGGGCAGATCTTTGCTAGCCGGTATGTCCAGTTTCGCCGATGGAAATCTTCCATCGGGCTGCTTCAAATGGCACTGCACGCAAGTGGCCTGCTGGTGCTTGCGTTCGATGGTGAAGCGGGTGTCGCGCGCGTGGTTGAATTCGAGCTTTTCTTTGGCTTTCCAACTGCGCGTGTCGTGACAGCGCTCGCACTTCTTGAGCGGCTCGGCGACCGCACCGTGCGGATTTTCGTGGCAGCCGATGCAGCTCGATGGCGCCTTCAAATAGGTGAGATGTCCGCCTTCGGTTTTTTGATGATGGCACTTGGCGCAGTCCAGGCTCTGATGCCCACCAGTGAGCGGAAAAGAGGTGTAGGCGCTGTGATCGAATTGAGATTTCCCGGCAGTGGAAAATGTCTGCCAGCCGAGAATGTCCTTGCCGCGCCCCTTATGATCGGTGTGGCAGAGCTCGCAGGGACGATCGGCGGCCTTGGCGCTGGCATGGACCCCGACGTGATCGCGCTGCCGCTCCAAAATCGATTTGTGACAGCTCAGACATTTGTCGCGACTGAGCGCCCGCCCGTCAATGTGGCAATCCTGACAGTGATCCGTTCCATCGATGGCAGCGTGGGATTGGGTGAGCGGCCCGGGACTGGTCGAAAAAAAGTCGGCCGAAGCGCGCGAAGAATGAAGCAGCGAAAGCGCAGGTAAAAGTAGCGCGAGGAGCGCCCAGCGAGGGTTCAGACGGAGGCGCGGCCGACCCACAGTGTCGGCAATTTTACGCTGGATTCCGAGGACAAAGCAATGCGGTCAGCGGTGAAGCTCGATGTAAATGTGAATCGAGCTGAGGAGAGTGAGCGCGATCGCGAAAGGCACGTGAATCATCTTCCAGCGCGAGTAGAGCGGTTCGAGCCGCGGCAGAAGCACTCGCCTTCGTTCGAGCACCATCAGCTCCAACGCATGTTTCGCCGCCGCACGCCGAAGCATGAACGAGCCCTTGCCGGCCACCGACGCTTTGAGCATCCGACGAACCGTTCGCCTATGTTTGCCGCGTAGAAAATCGTCTTTCATCACCCATGCGAACGCGCGAAGGGCGCTGCCAAAGGTGTAGGTTCGCTCCCGTTCGGCCACTACGGCCGGGCTCGACTCGCGCGCGCGGCGCTCTTTGAGTTCGGCGATGCTTTCGGCTCTTCCCGTCGCTGGCGCCACACCGGCCAGACGATCGTCGAACGCATGCAGCGCGCGGCGATAGTCATCGAACCAGGTGTCTGCCACGGCCACGCCCGGATGGCGCTCTCGCAAGCGCCCAAGCTCAGTGTTGACGCGCGCTTTTTCCAGCTCCGCGGTAGACGCTTTCTCTGGAAGTTGCGTGGTCAGATAGCGACCGAGCAATCCCGAAAGGAACGATCCACACATCGCCCACACTCCGAGCGACACCCAGTTGTCCAGCTTGGCGGCGGAGTGAAGCAAGATGAGGAGCGGACCGATGGTCCCCGCCATCACATGCCAGTCGAACCACGCTCGCAGCGACCCGAAATTTTTCAGCGCCGGGATTCGGCGACGGGTGACGTAAAGAAGACCCGAGAGCATGAGTCCCGCGCCGGTGTATCCGAGCGCGACCGCCAAATCACACCCCGGCATGTAGTCGATGTTGTGCAGCGCCATCTCCACATCGAGCCCTTGCAGGTGACGCCGGAGCTGAAAAGAGATCGACCACTCCGGCGCCGTCTTGCGCACGATGATTTCGAGCAGGGAGAGTAGGAAGATGAGAAGTCCCACCGTCCACCACAGCGGAATGCGGACGTTGGTGCGCGATGCGCGCGCGCGACCGAGCTCGGGCAGCCTCAGGCTCTTCAGTCCCTTGGCAAAGGGCGTGGCCTGATTGAGCTTGTTCACATCGAAGAGGACCGAGCGATCGTAGCCGGACTGCGCGTTAAGGCGCGCGTCCGAGTGCGTGTGCGAGATGATGTCAGACGGCGCCACCTCGATGAGCGCACCGGTAGGACAGGCCGC
>PLXG01000408.1 GCA_003153195.1 Myxococcales bacterium | reverse complement strand
GCGTGCTGCGCGAAGATGTCGAGGATGAGCATGGTGCGGTCGATGACCTTGAGCTCGGTCTCGTCGCTGATGGTGCGCGACTGTGCCGGCGAAAGATCGTGATCGAAGATGATCATGTTGGCGTCGGCCTGCAGCGCGCGCATCACCAGCTCGTCGAGCTTGCCCTTGCCAATCAGATATTTCGGATCCACCTGCGGGCGGCGCTGCGTCATTACGTCGAGCACCTGCACCGACGCGGTTCGGCACAATTCTTTGAGCTCGTGAAAGCGCGCTTCGGCATCCTCCGGCTTGATGCGACCGGTGAGCACCTGCACCAAAACCGCGCGATCTTTCTTTTTGTCGACGACGCGCGTCTCCGCCGCTTTGGTCGCGAACTCGTCTTCGAGCGTCTGAATGAAGTTGAGAAAGTTGAGCTCGTGTCCGCGCTGAAGCTCGTGTGCCGACACGTTTTCCATGAGACGCCACTGCTCGCCACGCGGATTTTTTGGAAGCAAATGCGCCGAGGTCATCAGTCCCAGCTGGCCATCGGGCGTCATCAAAAGTGCCGCCACTAGATCGAGCTGCAGCTTGGCCAAGTCGGTGAGATCGTCTTGCGTGAGCGGCTCGCCACGAAGGTGCGTGTGCACCAAACGCACGCCACGAAAACGTCCGGCACCGGCACGACGTGGACCGAGGTCCGGCAAGAACAGCTGCTCCTTGTCGCCGACGATGACGTGCTCGATGTTGCCACGCCGATCGACTAAAATTCCCACCTGGCGATCGAGCTCGCGCGAACATTGGCAGAGAAAGGTCGCCAGCTCAGGTGAGACGATGTAGGTGGGGTCGATGCGGCGGCGCCAAATGCGCTCGAGCATCCGCTTTTCGGATGCCGCCAGGCCCTGCACATTTCCAGTCAGCTGTTCCATTATTGGGAGCTATCCTTCTCGCCACGGGCTCGTCGGAGCAGCTCGCTTCGCTGCGCTCCACTCGCTAAACCCCCATGCCCAGTGCAATGTTCGCTTCGCTCTCCGCATCTAAGTAACAACGTGTTATCATGAATCGTGCTGTCGCGCGCCCTCATTGTCCACCCCAGCGCCACGGCGGTGGCGGAGATTCGAGACGTGCTCGAGCCGGAGGTCAAATCCGACGGCGCGCAGAACGAATCCGACTTGAAGCGCCGTCTAGCCTCCACCGAGTATGGCGTGATTGTGATCGAGTCGAAGCCGCCCCTCGATCCTTACGTGATCCTCACCGAGATCACCGCCGCGCAGCCGGATGCGTTCGTGGTGCTCATGATCGGCGACGAGCGCGAAGGACGTGAGCTCGAGCAGTCGCTGCCCGGCAAAGTATTTCGTTTTCTCGCCGGCCCCAATCAGAAGTGGCAGCTCAAAGGAGTGGTCGGAGAAGGTCTACGCTTGCAGCGACTCGAGCGCGAGCAAAGAGAGGTGATCAAGAAGCTCGGCCTCGAGTACGGCAAATTGCAAAAACGCGAAAAGCTCCTCGACGTGGTCGTCAAAGAGCGAACCCGCGAGCTCGAGATCGCTTACGAATCACTCAAGGCCAACGCACGGCAAGCGCTGCTTGGATTCGCCGAGGCGATTGAAGCCAAAGATCCCTACACCAAAGGCCACTGCGGCCGCACCGCGGTGTACGCCATGGCGCTCGGTCGCGAAGCGCGGCTGTCTGAAGCCGATTTGGAGATTCTCGAATTCGGCGCGTTTCTGCACGACATCGGCAAGATCGGCGTCAAGGACGCGGTGCTGCTCAAGCCGGGCGCGCTCAGCGACGAAGAATGGGTACATATGAAGACCCATCCGGTGATCGGATTCCAAATCTCGAGTCAGCTCGACATGCTTCGACCCATCATTCCTTGCGTCCGCAGCCACCACGAGCGTTGGGAAGGCGGCGGATATCCCGACAATATGGTGGGCGAAGAGATTCCCATTTTGGCGCGCATCGTGTCGATCTCCGACGCCTACGATGCCATGGCCACCGATCGCCCGTACAAATCGGCGCTGCCCATTCCGCAGTGCAAAGAGATCTTCCGCAAGCAGGCTGGTCCGCAATTCGATCCCGAGCTGGTCGAGCTATTCGTCACCCGTGGCATCATGGAACAGTTCCGCTAGAACACGATCCACTCGGCCTGATCGCGGCGAGCGTCCGACCGGAGGGCGCGAAGCGGCGAGCGTAGCGAGCGAACCCGCAGTGCCGAGCCCGTGGCGAGGCCTCACTCGGCTCGTCACGTACAAACGCGTACGCTCCTCGCCTCGCTCCGGGCGCGCTCGCGCTCAGCCTCGAGTGGCTCGCGCTCTCTTTTTAGTGGCAGGTTCCGGTGTGCGAGATGTTCTGGCCGGCGAGGTACGCGTAACAGGAGTTGGTGTAGCTGTTTCCGTCGCAGCCGCAGACTGGCGACGCGATCTGCGGACAGGCGCCGGGAAATGGCTGACAAGTTCCCGGTCCCACACATCCGTTCGCGGTAAATTCGCAAAACTGTCCCGCAGCGCAAATGCTGCTGTCGGAGCAGGCGCCGCCCGCATCTGGTCTACTGAGATCTTCGGCGCTCAGATCGATCCCGCCGAAATCGATCGAGACCGAGAAATCGGTATTCTCCGACGATAAATCGTGCGTGGCCAGATCTGCACCTCGCAAGTCTGTGCCCGAGAGATCGACTGCCGAATCGATGTTCGCCGACAGATCTCGAGCGTCGATGCCTCGCTGAGGATCGGAGCATGCCGTACAAACGAAAAGAGGAATGAAGAGCAGCCGCAACCGCATGACGGCTAGGTCGACGGTTTTTCTTTCTCGATTCCGTTTTCGTCGAGGAGCGTGATGGCGATCGCCATCGCCTTCTTGGCGCGAGTGACGACATTCTCGTCGTTCTTGATGCGCTGATAGGCCTTGAGGATCTGCTCCTGATACTGCGCGCTCTCGCCTTCGAGCTCCTCGATCCGTTGATCGCGCTCTTTGATATGACCGTCCTTCTCTTTGGCCTGCTGCAGCGCCGAACCGAGCTGCGATTCGAGCACGGCGATCCTCTCCGACTTCGACTTCGATCCGGTCTGCTCGTCGGAGAGCTGCTGCTCGAGGTCGGAGGTCTGCTTCTTGACCTCATCGAGCTGCATGTTGAAGCGCGCCTGCATGCCGGCCTTCTGATCGGTGTGCGCCTCTTCGAGCTCTTGGATCTTTCGCGCGTGCGATTCACGCGCCGCCGCCAATTGAAGCTCGTGCTCGTGTTCGAGAAGTTGTCGGAGCGACTGCAGCTCCTCCATCTTCTTGGCTTCATTTTCCGAAAGCTCACGGCCATGCGCGTCTTCCACTGCGGCCAGCGCATTGGCGTGGTCGGCCTCGAGCTGCTCTTTCTCTTTCAAGTTCTCGCGTAGCACCTGTTCGAGCTCAGCCTTGTGCCCAGCGCTTTGCTTCTCCAGCTCGTCGACGCGTCGCGCCTCCGCCGCGGTGGCTTCGCCCTTCCGCCTCTGCTCGGCGGCGCTGAGCTCCTCTTTTCGCTGCCTCTCCAGGTCGGCGCGCTCGTCGGTATTCTTCTTTTCCCAGCTCTGCGTAAGCGCGCGCAGATCTTCCTCGCTCTTGGTGAGCGCTTGCGCATGCCGCTGCTTCCACGACTCTAACTCCTGCTCGCTCTTTCCCAGCCGCTCCTTGATGTCGCCCAGCTGCGCCTTGAGCGCTCGCTCCCGATCGAGCACCTCGGTCTTTTCCTTGCCGAGATTTTCGATCAGCTCCCGCGCCTCTACCAGCTCGCGCTCGGTGCCCAGCATGCGCGAATCGAGGTCGCGACCGTTGCGATCGGCCTCGCGCAGCTTGTCTTTCCCGTCGAGAATCAGCCGCTCTTTGGCATCGAGCGAGTCGCGCAGATCGAGGATCTCTTTTTCCTTCTTGTTGATGATCTCGCGCAGGTTCAAAAACTCTTTTTCGCGCGAGAAGTTGCTTCCCGACCCCGCCTCCGGTCGAGCCGCCGCTTTGGCGCGCAGCTCCTCGACTTCGCGAAGCAGATTGTCGCGCTCACGTCGGAAATCGCCCTCTTTGGCGGGCTGCGTAGCCGGTGCGGCCGTCGACTGCCTGGCCACCTCGTCCAAACCGAAATCCAAATCGACGCCCGACGAGGTGGTCGGCGAATCGAAAGGCTCGGCCTGGGCAAAGGTCGGCGACGACTTGGTGCGCGCGCGCGCCGGCTGCTCCGCTTCGTGGCTGGCAGCGAACGCTCGCTTCACGTCCAGCTCCTTGGCCTGCGTCGAGTCCTCGAAATCTTGCGGGTTGAACTCCTCCGGCTCGGCAGAAAGCTCGACCTCATCGACGGCAATTTCTTCCTCGAGAGGAATGTCGAGCTCTTGTGTAAGACGCGCGGTCGGCGAACCAATGACGGCTGCGACGCGAATCACCAGCAGCTTGGGATCCACCGGTTTGCGCAAATAGTCATCAGCGCGCTTTTTCAACTTTCGATGCGCCTCGAAGTCGGCCTCGCTGGCCTCGGCGCTGGTGATGATGATGGAGACGCCTCTGAGCCCGTCGGTCTTGCGAATTCGATCGCAAACTGCCCAACCAGCCGGCTTGGGATCGATGCACAGCACCACCAGATCCGGCGTGTCGCCACCGGCCGCCGCGCGCGCAATCAGCTCGCTCGAGTCGCCGAACGATTCGGCGCGAAAGCCGAGTCGCACCAGCTCTCGCACATGGGATTCGTTTGCTTGCTGCTCGGCATCGATCAGCACTACGTGATGGGGCATCCGCGCACCTAGGGCCAGTGGGCCTCGAGCGTTCTAGTTTACGCCTGTCGATTTTTGGGGTCAACGGAAACCCGAGAAGAACTTAGTGATTCCTGTTAGTTACGATGAACGCTAATGACTTACAGTCGCCGACACCAGGCTAACCATCTGATCTTGGTCGAGATCCGAGGTGATCGCGTAGCCCACGCCGCGGTCTTCGAACAGCGCCACATTGGAGCCGTTTTCTTGATCGAAATAGACATCGCGATTGCCGACCACCCGCTTCGATTTTGCGCCGAGCGGCAGCTGGCTGGGATCGAACATGAACACGCCCACGCGCTCTCCGTTCATGTCGTACTGAAGATAGGCGGCCTGGCGATCGCGCACGTTGGTGAGGCGTCCGCCGCGCAGCTTCGCGCCGCCCGACATCTGTTTGGAGGCCACCTGATCGAACGAAGGCGGCTTCACCGGAAAATCGACCTTGCCCGCGTACCACTGCTTCACCTGCTCGCTGCCGCCCGAAATCTCGAGCGGAAGATTGCGCTGATGCTTGGCGATCACGTCGGCTGAAACCGCGCGCGACCAGCTCAACCGATTCATGAGCGGCGCCACGCCCATGATCACCACCAGTCCCGCGGCCGCGGCCGCCGGCATGATTCGCATCACCCAGCGACGGGTCTGCACTGCCGCCGACTCTTTGGCAATCGAGCGCATCACCTTATTTCGCAAGCTCGCCGGTACCAGCTCGCGCGGAGCCGCGGCCTTGATCGCCAACTTCCACATCGCCTGCTGTTTTACTTTGCTCTGGCACTTCGCGCACAACTGAAGATGGGTCTCGAACTCGGCGCGATCCCGCTCGGCAAATTCTCCGTCGAGATAGGTGTCGATGAACCGCTGAATTCCGTCGCAACCCATTTCCCGCATCATGATTCGCTTCCCTTGCTGAGAACGACTTCGATGTTCATTTGCGTCCGCCTTCCGGGAAAGGAAGGACGACAGCAGCCTTCACGATTCCTTGTTCCTCTGCGTACGAACGCAGCTCCTTTTGCAACATTCGACGCCCGCGGTGCAGTCGACTCATCACCGTACCAACGGGGCAATCCATGATGTCAGCAATCTCTTTGTAGGAAAATTCTTCGATGTCGCACAGCACCACCGCCAGGCGATAGTCGTACGGTACCTGCTCGAGCGCATCGCGTACCTGATCGGAAACCAGCGCACCGATCATGGTGCCTTCCGGATCGCGCGAAGCGGCGGCCACATCTTCACTCATGAGCGAAGGCGCATCGCCGGCATCGAATCCGGTGCCAATCGAATCCTTCATCTCTTTTTCGCGCACGCGGCGGCGATATTTATTGATGAAGGTGTTGGTCAGAATCTTGAACAGCCACGCCTTGCAGTTGGTTCCCGCTTCGAATCGATCGAAAAATCGATAGGCGGCGAGCAGCGTGTCCTGCACCAGATCTTCGGCGTCTTTGGGATCGCGCGTAAGTCGGAGCCCGGTCGAATAGAGGCTGTCGAGATGAGGCAACGCCTCACTCTCAAATGCACTGCGCGAATGACTTTTAGAGAGACCTAACATTCGTCGGTGTAACACGCACCGGGGCGTGTCTATTCCAAGTCTAATACCGAGAAATTATTAAGCAAACGGAACGTACTTGGCGCCCACCGCCTGAGCGACCGCTTGGTGGGTCACCTGGCCGGCGTAGGTGTTGAAACCTTTGGCGAGCACGCGATCTTTGCGACCCGCTTCGAGGCCTTGATCGGCCAACTTCACACCGTACGCGAGCGTGGCGTTGTTGAGCGCAAAGGTGGAGGTATGCGCCACCGCACCCGGCATGTTGGCCACGCAATAGTGAACGACACCGTGAACCGCAAAGGTCGGATCGTCGTGCGTAGTCGGATGGCAGGTCTCGATGCAGCCGCCCTGATCGACCGCGACATCGCCCACCACACTACCGGGCTCCATCTTTTTGATCATCGCTTCGGTGACCAGCTTGGGCGCCCGCGCGCCTGCCACCAAGACCGCGCCCACCACCACGTCGGCGCGAGTGACCGTCTCTTCGATCGAAACTGGATCGGAGTAGAGCGTGTTCACTCGACCTTGATAGATGTCGTCGACGTAAGCGAGCGTGTCGGGATTGATGTCGAGGATGGTGACCAGCGCGCCGAGACCGATCGCCATGCGCGCGGCATTTTGTCCGACAATTCCACCGCCGATGATGGCCACTCGTCCGCGCCGGACGCCGGGCACGCCGCCGAGCAGAATGCCTTTGCCACCCTTTTCTTTTTCCAAACAGGTGGCCGCGACTTGAATCGACATGCGGCCAGCGACCGCCGACATCGGCTGCAAAAGCGGTAGCCGTCCGTCGTCGAGCTCGATGGTCTCGTAGGCCACGCCGGTGACGCGCCGCTTGAGCAGCTCTTCGGTGAGCTTGGGCGCTGCGGCTAGATGCAAGTAGGTGTAGAGAATTTGTCCCTCGCGCATGAGCGCGTACTCAGGCTCGAGCGGCTCTTTGACCTTGCAGATCATCTCCGCGCGCTTCCAAACTTCCTCGGCGGTCGCCACCATCTCGGCGCCGGCACGAACGAAGTCTGCGTCGGGAAGTCCCGATCCAAGACCGGCACCCGTCTGCACCAGCACCTTGTGTCCGCGCAACGTCAGCGTGCGTACGCCGGCTGGAATCATTCCCACGCGATACTCACGCGTTTTGATCTCGGTAGGCACTCCAACGATCATAAACAAACCTCCCCGTTCGTAACGTCTCTCATGGGTCTCATGTGGACTTTGATAAGTCAATTCACCGACAGGCGGGCACTTCGCGCAGCTCGGCGGCATCCACTTCGATTACGCGCTGTCCCTCTTCTTGCTTGAGCGTCACGCGTGAAATCGCCATCCATTTTCCTTCGGGTGAAAAGCTGGGCTCGAGTGCGAAGACTTTTTCTTCCCGCGTGGGCTCGGGCGTCCATTCGGAAAGAAGCTCGCGCGCGGTGGGAGTGATCATCCAAATTCGCGCCGGTGTAGGCTTCGATCCCAGGCGACTTCGCTCGATCTCGAAATGGCAGCGATCGCTCCAAGCGGGTGGATATCCGTTGGCGGGTGAGCTGTCCGCCCCACCGACCGCGGCCCAAGCGAATACCTTCTTCGCTTCGGTCTCGCCGGCATCGAGTCGCCAGCACGGCCCGTTCACACCAACGGGATTTCCGGCGTTGTCGATCCGTCGGGTGCAGAAGATGAATCCGTTGGCGTCGGGCCATGAGACCCAGGCCATCCGCTCGACCTTGTCGTTTGATGAAAAGACCGTTTTTCGCTCCGGCGAATGGCCGCAGCTCGCCAGCAGCGACAGCGCAAGAATCTGTCGTTTCATGGTGCTCTTAAGCCCTCAAGATCGATAGTCGGCATTGAGCTTTACGTACTCGGTGCCCATGTCGCAGGTGATGTGCTTGGCTTTGCCGCTTCCGCCGTGCAAATGCACGCGCAGCGAATATTCCCCACGACGCATCACCTCGTGCGCGGCGCTCTCGGCGGCCGGTCCCACTCCCACTCCCGCGCGCACCAGCTCCACTTCTCCGACGGCAACATCGATCTTGCTCGGATCGATCTTCACGCCGGCGTTGCCGATGGCGCACACGATACGCCCCCAGTTGGGGTCGGTACCGAAGAACGCCGTCTTCACCAGCGGCGATCGCCCGATGGCACGCGCGATGGTTTCCGCCGGTCCCGCGCCCGGTGCGCCCATCACTTCGATGGTCACCACGTGGTTGGCGCCTTCGCCGTCGCGCACGATCTGATGGATCAAATTGTCGAGCACCGTATGCAGCGCGCGTTTGAATTCTTCACCCGCTTTGCCGCCGTCGATGGGACGATTTTTCAGAGCCCCCGACGCCATCACGAAGACGCTGTCGTTGGTCGACGTGTCTCCGTCGACGGAGGCGCAGTTGAAGGTGTCATCCACCGCATCGCGTAACGCGCTTTTCAAAAACGCGCCGGTGACCGCCACATCGGTGACCAAAAATCCGAGCGTGGTCGCCATATTGGGCGAAATCATGCCGGCACCTTTGGCCACACCGACGATACGGCCACGCGATTTTGGTCCGATCGCCACCAGCTCGAGCGCGCGTTTTTCAAAGCGGTCAGTGGTCATGATGGCGCGCGTGAAATTTTCTAACCCGTCCGCTCGCGCACTGATGGTCAGCCGCGGCGTGGCCTCGACGATCTTTCCAACCGGAAGCGGCTGGCCAATGATTCCCGTCGACGCGACCAGAATGCGCTTCTCACTGCAGCCGATGGCCTTCGACGCATAGTGCGCCATCGCCTGCGCATCCGATTCGCCACGTGGACCAGTGCAGGCGTTGGCGTTTCCACTGTTGACGATGATGGCGCGCGCCAAGCCGCTCTTCACGTTGCGCTCCGAGAGCTCGACCGGCGCGGCTCTCACCTGGTTGCGCGTGAACACCGCCGCCGTGGGAATATCCTTTTCGGCGACGATCAATCCAAGATCGAACTTCGGCGTTGTTTTGATGCCGCACGAAAGTCCTGCGAAACGAAATCCTGCGCACGCCACGTTCTTCGCCATCGCTATTCTCTTTTGAGTTTGAGTTGCGGTCAGCCGTTTTGAACGGCGGTCATTCCGTGGCACTTCTTGAACTTCTTGCCCGACCCGCACGGACAAGGCTCGTTACGTCCAACCTTGGGTTGCTCGCGCCTGACCGTCTTTTGCTTTTCCGGCTCACCCGACGCCGCTGGTCCGCCACCATCGCCATTTTGCGCCGGCAAGTTAGCCGATTGATGCTGCATCGTCATGCGCCGCTCTTTGTGTTTGAACTCCGGCAGCTCGGCCTTTTGCGGCTCCGGCGCCGCCGCCGGTTGCTGCTGCTGACGCTCGAGTCGCACGCGATAGAGCTTGGACGCGACGGTGGCCGAGAGACTTTCCATCATCTGACGGAACATCTCGTAGCCTTCCTTCTTGTACTCGATCTTCGGATCCTTCTGTCCGTAGCCGCGCAGACCGATGCCTTCGCGCAATTGATCCATCGACTTCAAGTGATCGATCCACTGCTGGTCGATGTCTTCGAGATAGAAATGCCGCGCGAAAAAGTAAAACGCCAGCGGACCGAGCTCGGTCTCACGCGCCTGCGTGAAGGTGTGCACCTGCTGCCAGATCTTGTCTGCCAGCGGCTCGCGTTCGAGCACCGGCACTTGCAAATCGATGTTGATATTGAACTGTTCGCGTAGCGCATCGCCAAGCGCCTTCAGATCCCACTCGTCGCCGTGCACGCGCTCGGGGCAGTGGGTCCACACCAGTTGCGAGATGCGCTCGTCGGCCAGGTCGAGCACGCGCTCGCGCTGTTGAATCAGCGACGCGGCTGCGACTTGTGCCGCCTTGGTGACTATTATATCGCGCATCCTCCTCGGCGCAGCCTCGTCGGAGGCGGCTCGGTTCGCTACGCTCACCTCGGCGATCAGCGCCCGGTCATTCATCTCGCGCTTGACGTCGATGGTGGCGCCGAACACTCGATAAAGCTCGTGCATCATCTTTTCGGGATCGGGCGGCGGCGCGACATGTCCGTTGGTTTCGCCATTCGTACCCTCGGGCTTAGGCGCAAAAAACGCGTCGACGATCTGCTGCACGCGCGGCTTGATGGTCTCGGCCAGCGTCGGAATGGTCCAATCGCCCGACTGCTCCGCCGGCGGCGGCGGAACTTTACCGCGCTTGAGATCCTCTTCCGGCAATCCCGGAATGTAGCGTCCCTCGAGGATCTGCTTGCGCAGCGAGTAGACCGCTTTGCGCTGCTGGTTCATGACGTCGTCGTAATCGAGCAGATTTTTTCGAATGTCGAAGTTGTGTCCTTCGACCTTGCGCTGCGCGTTCTC
>PLXG01000476.1 GCA_003153195.1 Myxococcales bacterium | reverse complement strand
GGTCCCTGGCGCCCGTCATTGAATCGCTCGAATCCTGGGATCAAAGATGGCGACTCTAGCCAGGTCCGTACTTTTTGAGCCGCTGCCAATCTGTTGCGGATTGTCGCGAAACGGCGCCTGCAATGGGCGGCATGCGAATTGCGTCAGCTCCTCCTTGTCTGACGTCAAGTCGGCGTCAATTCTTGAAGAGGAGATGACCATGAAAACTTTGACTGAGAAGCGTCCTACCCGTCGTCCGAAAGTCCTGCGCGCCCGCAACTTGCTTGTGGCGGGAGCAGTCATCGCTTCCTTCGCCGCGCCTGGCTTTGCTCACGCAGAGCGCACTCAAGTGAAGGCTCCGGCGGCAGCGCAATCCAAGAAAGTTGGCTTGTTCCCGACGGGCGGCGGTAAAAAAGTTGGACTGTTCCCAACCGGCGGCGGCAAGAAGAGCAAATCGACCGGACACAAGCTGGGATGACCGAGAAGCCAAATCGCGGGCGCCGGCGGAAGAGTCCAGTGGAGACGTTTGAGCTCTCGATGCTCGGCGGGGCCACCGAACGTCGCTTCCGGCGCCTGCGACCGGAGTTGGAACGAATCAAGTGGGGATCGCTCGCGGCGGCGAGAATTCCCGATGAGATGATCGGTGAGGCACGAGAGGTTTGGACCCGCGTCGCTTATATCGAGTATCGCAGCGCAGCGGCAATGACGGCGGTCGCAGAGCTATTGATCGCTGCCAAGGCACCGCTCAATTTGTCTGCGATCGCTTCGCGATTTGCCTTTGATGAGCTGTGCCATGCCGAAATGTGCTCGCGGGTTTTGGGCGAGCTAGGTGGCGCAATCCAATGGCTCCATCCGTCGGACGATCTGATTTGGGAAAGACCGCCCGTGCAACTGCCTCCGCTGACACGCGCAGCAGATCTTGTCGTCAGCGTATTTTGTGTAGCGGAGGCATTTGCGTTACCAATGGCCCAAGTGGCGGCACGCCAAAATGCCAAGCAGCCGCTCGTGGGCGAAGTGATGTCGCGAATCGCCAGGGACGAAGCCGATCACGCGAGTTTCGGTTGGATTTTTTTTGATTGGGCCACTCCCTTCTTGGATCAAGCTGCCCGTGAGCACATCCATCGAGCGGCCTCTTTGGCGCTGCGCGAATATGAATCGTCGATTTCGGATCTCTCGCACGACTCCGGACCAACGCTCGGTTGGCTTTCGGATCGAGACTTCCGGCTTCATGCTGAACGTGCGCTAGAGCAGGATGTTCGTAGACCGCTGCGCCTCCGAGGACTTTGGAATGGTTAGACTGGTGCAGAAAAGGCGTATTCTGGCTTTCGCGTGATTTCACATCGCAGATTGTACCTCGTCGTAGCTGCGCTACTTTGTGGCAGCGAGACACTTGCTAACGCTGATCTGCCACGAGCCATCAGCGTCACTGCCGACGCGAACTGTCCCTCGGCACAAGACGTGAACGCGGAGCTTCATCCCCTGCTTCCATCGGTGACGCTGGGAGTCGCCGGACAAGGAATCGCGGTTACGTTGCGCGAAGACGGTCCACACTACCAAGTCTCAATCGAGTCCAACCATCGCGATTTCGTCGACGAAAAGCTGCAATGCGCAGAGCGCGCCAAGACCGTTGCCGTTTTTATTCTTCTCACCCTGCAGCCGCCGCTGATCCCGATCCCCTCGGCGGAAAAGCCGCCCAAGGTCGTCGCGCCCATCGCTCCGCCACCGCGGCACAAGCAATTCCCATACGTCGATGTGGAGCTCTCGACGGGATTCGAAGTCGCACCTCGCTCCGGCTCGAACGGCACTCTTTGGACTGGAATAGCCTCGATTCGCGGCGTGGTTTCAGCGAACCACGTGGCAGCGGTGGTGGGAGTCAGTGGCGCGTTTCCAACCCTGGTCGGACAGGTAGCGGATGCGTCGGTGCGCATCAATCGACTGCCACTCGACGTATCACTGCGAGGATGGTGGCGCAAAAGTCGAATTGAGCTTTCGGGCGATCTGGGCCTTACGACGACGGTGACGTGGGTGAGAGGACTGAACCTGGTCGGAAGTGCAACCCAAACTCGGCTCGACACCGGGATACGGCTCGCGGCTGGACTGCGAATTTGGCTGACGAAGAGAATTTCCCTTTCTCTGTCGATAGATAGCACAATCCTCCCCAAGCCTTATCAGCTGGTAGTAAACCCAGAAGGAGTGGTCGGTTCTTTGCCGGAGCTATGGCTCGGAGCCTCCGCCGGATTAATTGTCAGACTACGGTGAAGGTTTCTGTCAGCTCTCTACCTATCTCGGTAGATGGTTCCGCAACTTTTATCGAAAGGACTCCCGGGAGCAAGCTTGGTCCCACGCATGTCGATCGAAGAGAGTCGAATCAGCTTGGATTTTTCCGAGGTCTACACTTCTTGGTTTCACGAAGTGTCGCGGTGGTCGCGAGCCCTTGGCTGTGCCGAAGCAGAAATGGACGACATCGCCCAAGAAGTTTTCCTGATCGTCCGGCGCAAGCTCGATGAGTTCGATGGTGCCAATTTGCCTGGATGGCTCTACCGAATCACCAGTCGGGTGGTCGCCAACCACCGTCGGAGCGCCTGGTTTCGAAATCTCCTTCTTCGGAATCGTGACGAAGAGCTCGAGGCGGTTGTGTATGTGGGCACGAGCCCAGCCGACAGCCTGGAAGAAAAGCAGAGGCGCGAGCAGCTCTATCGAGTGCTCAAGTCTATGGGGCCCAAACAGCGCGCTTCGTTGGTATTGTTCGAGATCGAAGGGTACTCGGGAGAAGAAATCGCCCGCCTCGAAGGCGTTTCAGTGGCCACCATTTGGACCCGGCTGCACAAAGCGCGAAAGCAGTTTCTTGCGCGCGTGTCGCAGCTTGGCGAGGACGGAGTTTGATGGAACGACTTCGCGACCAAGTCCATGAGGCGGATCCGACGCGCGCGCGCGCTGCCGATCTACTGCGCTCCGAACGACCATTGCCACGATCGCGTGAGCGAGAAGCGCGGGTTCGTGCGCATCTCGATGATACACGAGATCGTCGCGCGATCTTGATGCTGCGTCCGGCGGTGGCACTTTGTACTATCTTGCTCGCCGGAGTGGCCAGCGCCCTTGTCGGACGCGCGGTCTACGAGCGCGTGACGGCCTCCGCTACGTCGGCCGAAAAGACTCACTTGCATTCAGCTCATCGTGAGTCGCCGGCGCGGATTTTGGAAGCTCCGCCCGCCCCGTCACTCGCTCCGACGCCGGAACAATATCGGCATGGCGCCACCCATCGATCTTTTTCGCGGACTGAATGGCACGAAGAGAGTCACGCGCTGCCGTCATTGGACGCATTGCCGACTCCGTCGGGAGCATTGCCGGCACCTGAGGCGGCCCTGACGGTTCCAATGCCACCGACGGAAAAACCGACGGCGACCGCCCCGCCGGCCCATACAGATGAGCTCGAGGCCGAACTGGTTTTGCGCGCGGCTAAAGCGCTCCGGCAGGACCATCATCCCGCTCAAGCGCTGAGCGCACTCGAGAATTATCTTCAGCACTATCCGAACGGTGCCCTCGGTGAAGAGGCTTGGGCGCTGGCGATTGAGTCGGCTGTCCAACTAGGCGATCCGCGCGCCTCGTATTTCGCCAATCAGTACCTCGTTCGGTTTCCGTCAGGCCGCTACGTTCAAGCGGCGAAAAATGCGCAGACGCTTTCCGCACATTGAGTCGCTGGTGCCTGATCATTCACTTACGACGTAGGAGGTTCCGAATGCGACACATAGGATGGATCTTCATCGGTATTCTTTTTGCGGATGGATGTGCCCTTCAAATTCCAATCGGAAATCTGCTCGGTGACGGCGGAACGGTCGACGCAGCGCACACTTGCGCCGGCGGAACCGTCGGACAACTCAGCTCCGTCGGTGAATGTTGTAGTGAATGGATCTCCTGCCAGACGGGCCTCACTTGTCAGCCTGACGGCCCGGTCTATCCAGGTTCTCTCGGGAGCTGTCAATCGACGACGACTGGCGACGACGCCGGGGTTTCGGATGCGGGTTCGTCGAGCAGCAGTTCAGATTTAGGCCACATGTGCGTCGGTGGTACCGTCGGTAATCAGAGTCCGAAAGGCGGCTGCTGCAGCGAGTGGATCCCGTGCCAGTTGCAACTCACCTGTCAACCCGACGGTCCGGTCTATCCGGGCTCACTCGGAATTTGCGAGTAGTAGGAAAGGTTGAGCGCTTCCCTTCACATTCTCAAATCAGGAACGACGAAGTCCATCTGATGGAAGGAAGTGAACCATGCGCTACGCAATTCTCTCGATGACCCTCCTGTCGACCTTCGGATGCCACGCCGCTTCGCGTACCAGCTCGACTCGCTGCATGTCCGACAGCCAATGTCCACTCGACCAGGTGTGCAGTAGTGGTCAGTGCGTGCCCGCGCCGCTCGCCGATCACCTGCGGCGTGGAGTCCTCTCTTGATCCGACTACCTTTGAACAATACGAAATTTACGTTTCAGCCCATTGGCAGACATTTTTCGAGACCATGGATCGCTTTGTTGACTCGTCGATCGAAGACTACAAGTCAGCGCGGCTTCGCAATGTAAAGCGCTCGACCCTCCTCAAGGAGTTGAGCGCGCTTCGTGGATTCTTGAAGTGGGCTGAGCAGCACAAGTTCCTCGCAGCTATGCCGGTGATCGAGAGCCCACCGCCGAAGGTCACTGGAACCGCCGATAAAAAGAAGCCTCACAAAACCGAACCTGTTCCGCTCGACGAAAGCGAGGTCGAGAGGATCATTCAGCAACTCCCAGAATTTTCGAAGCGCAGCCGATGGTCTGGACCCTATCCCGTGCGCGCCCGCTTCGAGGTGGCTTGGGAGACAGGACTTCGTCCGGCGACGCTCGATTCGCTGATCGCTCCGCTAGACTACCAACCTGGGAGAAATACGCGGCGGGTTCGCGACGAGGCGGACAAAGCTCGTGATGGGCGAGAGTTGCCTCTCTCTGATCGCGCCCGCGCCGCGCTCGATCGCATTTGTCCAACCGAAGGGCTGATCTTTGGTCCGCACGACTATCGAGCCCATCTTCGGACAGCGGCTAAGGCAGCGGGGCTACCACCGGAGAAGGCGACTAAGATCTCATCCTACGATTTTCGTCATGCACGTGTGACGCATTTTGCCGAAAACGCGGGCGACAATATTCCCGGCATCATGTACTTGGTCGGGCATCGGCACGCCACCACCACCGACAAGTACATTCGTCGATCGAGGCGCGCAGGCGAAGACGTTCTCGACACTATTGCGGCGAAAAAGGTCATCAAGGACGCCGTCAAACGGTCGCCGGATCCTGCATTCCGGTCTCATTCCGGTCTCCTAACGGTCTCACGACCGGTTCGCATGATTTCTCAGAAAACGTCGAAAGTGAAAAAGCTGAGGAAAATTCTGCAGTGCGAGGAAGGGGAGTCGAACCCNNCGTCTGCCAGTTCCGCCATCCTCGCTTGAAGACCCCTGTAGTTTAGCGCAGCAGCGGACGAAAATGGACAACTTCTGCAGCGCTCACTTGCGGCAGTCCATCGCCTCGAGGACTGATGGGCAGAGGATTCTTGCCAAATTGCGAAGTCGGGGATGGACGTAGGGGCCATCGCTGGCCAGCTCGCGATTCTCGAGAAGTCGTCGCTCTTCCGAATCAGCGGTAGCGAAGATCTCGGCGGCGAAGCGGCAACCTTGGCCCTCGGGTGGCGCCGGTTCGTCGCGCTCGAACAGTCCCGGTGCAAGGCTCCGTGAATTCGGTGAGGCGCTTTGGGGCACCATGCCCTCGGTGCGAAGCGCATCGATGAAACGGTTCGCCGCCCGCACCTCGTTTGCGCTTGGATGAGCGCGCAGTGTCACGCTTGATGCGGACGGCCCAGTCTCCGACGTGCTGAAACGAATGCTGAAACGTGGGGCCGAGGGGGATTCGGCGACCTCGCCGGCGAGATCGCGGGCGGTGTCCGCCGATCGGAGTGAGCGGTCCGCATCTCGGAGCAATCGCACCGGATGCTCTTTCAGACAGTCGGCCAGCAGATCTTCCGCCAACTCGAACGCGAGCGGATCCTCTGGATCGAGCGTCGCGCGCGGTGCGGACCCGACCTGGGCCGACGTGATGGGCGGGACCGATGAGAGAAATGGACCAATCGCGTCGACCATGTGGAAAAAATCGCGCCCGCGCAGGAGCGCGTGTCCGCCCGAATAGGAAAAATCGTTGACGGTATCCAGATCGAAGAGCGGATCGTAGGAGCCGCCGATGTTGAAATAGGGAACTTCGCCGGCGTGGGCCGCCTCGCGCAAGGTATCGACGCGTGCGCCGCCCTCATCGACGATGGCGGAGACGGCTCGTCCATTTTCCAAGATGAGCTTTTGAAAGATTTCTCCCGTAGAGACCGACCAGCTCACGATCTTGGTGACGCCACTGCTTTGCAAAAAACGAAATGCACCGTCGAAGGTGTCGAGCGCGGCCGTCGGAGAGAAATCGGCCTCGAATGCGGCACCTCGGCCCGTGCTCCCCGGGTAGTTGACCGCCAGTACGCCGAACCCGAGCTCGTTCAGCACCTGAAAGTAGGGACTGTATCGCGGCGAGACGTTTTCCTTCGGTCCGCCGTGCCACCACATGACCACCGAAGTTGGATCGAGCGGGCCGAAATAGAAGGCCTGCAGTTGGCGATCGGCGGGAGTTCTGATCCAGATCTCGAGTGGCGTCCCCCGACGTTCGGCCGGTGAATCGTTGGCGCGCGGGATTGAAGTGTCGGCGCGCGCGTCGACGCTCGATGTCGAAGCCAGCGCGATCGGTGTCCATCCGGTTTCGGTGCGGCGCGCCAGTACCTTGGCGACCTTGGCGTCGGAATAGATGGCGAACATGTCCGGTCCGATCTGCTCAAACGCATGAACGATTCCCGCCTCGGTGGGCGTGGCGTCGACCGCATATCGGCTGTGAAGACCGATCCGCAGATGATCTCGGTGTACGTCGAGGACATCGCCTTCGAAAGTGCGCTTGCCGATCGAGGCGGGCAGAAGTCGATCGCCGTCAGAAGAGAGCAGAAACGGGCGTCGAAAGCTCGCTCCGGCCGTGAGCGCCACGACACCCACCGCGCCGCCTTTGGCCGCAAACAGATGCATGACGTGCACTGCCTTTTCCAAAGATGCGCGCGTATGGCAAGTCACCTTCGAGTCGATGGTGCATTGCCAAAGCTGGTAGGCCCCGTGCTGGTGCGCATAGCCGATCACCGTTCGTTCGTCGCGCCAAATACACTCTTCGAGCGGCGAGGACGACTCACCCGTTGGCTGGAGTTTTCCATCGGGCAGGATGCGTGCGAACTGCTGCGAGTGTTTGGTATGCCAAGAAATGGCGCGACTGCGCGGAAGGACGCACAGCGCGCCATTGTTGTCGTCGGGAGCGTCGGTGAGCTTCGAGATCGTTCCCGCGCGATCGTAAAGGAAGAGGTCGAAGCGATCTTCCCGCCCGTCGTACGACCCTTCGACCAGGATCTCCTCGTCGGAAAGCGGTCGGGGGCTCAGCATCTCGACGCCGACTGGCACCGGTAGATGCGCGGGAAAGACCGGTGTCGGCCGGTCTTGGTGAAAGACGTAGGGACGAAACGATCCACTCCAGTTGGCGGAAAAGAGCGGATCACCGCGCCACTCCGAGAGGAAACTCTGCGCCTGATTCCAATTCGCCTTGGTTCGAAAGGTCGAGGCAGCGGGTGCCGCTTTGCAACTATGAAGCTGCTGCGCCTCGGATCGAAGGGAGGCCGGAAACTTGGAGGCCTTGATCATTCTTTCAAATGCAAACACGGCGCGGTCGCTACAGCGCTCGGACCCGGCGAAGATCGTTCGATAGTATTCGAGTGCCTCGGTGAAATTCCCCTGCTGCTCGTCGACCAGCGCCATTGCCAAGCGCGAGTCGGTCAGGTTGGGCCAGTTCTTCAATTGATCGGCCGCAAGCATCTTCGCTTCGATCGCGCCTTTGCGGTTCAGCACCTCCTCGACCAACGAACGGTTGGTGGACTTCTGATCCCACGGCCATGCCCGATAGCTGCGCTCGAGATCTTCCAGTGCCTGACTTCGGCGATAGCGAATTTCGAAGGCGTTGGAGGTGAGCTCGCGAAGCGACACGAAAGCGAGCAAGGCCGAGGCTGCGAGCGCAATTGGCCCGAGCGCGATGCGTGGCAATCGCACCGAGCGCGCGCGTAGATCGCGCAACAAGATCGCCACGGTGATGAAGAACAGCAGCACCGTCTCGGCGCGTTGAAATGGAAAATCGACCATTGCATCGGCGGCCAGCGCCACCGGACCCAGCGCCACGATCGCCAGCAGCCAGCGCCGCCGGTGGGCGCGCAAGAACGCCAGGATCGCGCCACTCAGCACCGCCAGCAACAGGATCGCCCCACCGAGAATACCGGTCTCCGCCGCCTCTTGCAGATAGTCGTTCATCCCGGCGATCGAGGTGACTGTTCCCAGTGCCTCTTTTTTCGCGCCGGACGCGGCCACGTAATCGTAAAAGCGGACCAGGTAGTTGCCGCTGCCCACGCCGCGCAGGGGATGCTCTTTCGCCATTTCGAGGAGCACGCGCCAGATTTGATCGCGGCCGCTCGACTGCTTCAGCGAGGTCATGGTGGAGAGGCTGGTCAGATAGGGCGAAGGCGCGGCCCACTTGAGTCGATTAGGAATCGCCTTGAGCGCGATCAGCGCGACGACGAAGCTCAGCACGAAGCGTCCGAGTGGCCGAAATGCCCGGTGATCGCGACTGGTCAGCCAGACCAGCAGCAGCCCCAACAGATAGATCACCAGCATCAGCCACGCGGAACGGGTTCGGTTGGCGAGCACCACGTAGATCGAGAGCGTGGTGAGGAGGCGCATCGGCACGCGACCCGAAGTGAGAAGCCAAGGCAGCGACAGCGCGACGAACACCGACATCCAGTTGCGATGTCCCAATCCGGAGCCGATGACATCGGCGAAGGTGAATGGATTTTTATGCGTGAAGATTCCCCCCAGATTTCCCAGCACCAAGATCGTGAGCGGCACGATCAGCGCCCGCCGAATCGTGGTCAGGCGAACTGCCCTGGCGTTGAAGACGACGAGCACGATGGCGAGATAGGTGCTCGCTTGGGCGAGCGAATGAAGATAGGCGCCGAAGTTCAACGCCGGACGAATAGAGATCGCACGAAGAAGCAACAAGGAGGCCGGACCGACCAGCCAAAGTGGCGCGGAGAGGGAGCGCTTGCGCGCCACCCAGAGCGAACCGGCGCTGAGCGCCAATGCTGAAAAAAACAGCCACGGCCACATGTGGATGGTGCGCGCGGAGTGATCGTGGTCGATCAGATAGAGAAGGAAAATGGGCAAAAGCAGCCACAAGCTCACCAGCGCGTTCATCACCGGCCGGACCAAGTACCTTTCAAATGGCGCCCCGGATGAGCCGATTGATTGGCCGGTTGTCCGTCGAGAATGAGCGGTGTTCCGTTCACGAACGCCGCCACCACGCCGGTCGAGCGCGAGAGTGGATCCAAAATCGTCGAGGTCGATTTGATCTTGGCACGATCCCATAAAATCAGATCGGCGTAGTTTCCCACTGCGATGGCGCCGCGTCGCTTCAGCTCGGGAATGAATCGCTCGAATTGCCGGTGAGCCAACGTGGACAGTCGATAGAGCGCCTGGTCGAACGTGATTTTGCCGCTGTCGACGTAGTCGCCGATGAACTTGGTGAACGACCCCGCCCCGCGCGGATGCTCGTTCGCTTTGGTGGCGCTGGTATCGGTGCCGATGGGAGCGTCGGTCTCCAGCGCAAAATAGTCGACGGTCGTAGGCGGAATCGAGTCGACCATGACAGTCACGTTGGCGTTGTGCTCTCGCATTTCATCGAGTCGCGCTTCGGTGAGCGGAGTTGGGTCGCCGGGAATCGCCAGCTTTTCGATGCCCACCCGATAGCGCTTCTTCCAGTCGCCGTCGAAACGCGCGCGCGCGATCGAAGAGGCCCACCAACGATAAGGATAGAAGTCGAGAGAGACATCCGCGCCCTTTTGTCGGGCTTCGGCAACCAGTTGCATGGCGGCTCGAGGATGATAGGTCGCTCCCGTTGAGTTGAGGTGGAGGATGTGCACCGGATTTCCTTGCTCGGCGCACTCGAGCGCCTCAGCGAGCCCGGCCAGCTCATGCTCTTCGTCGGAGAACCGTGTGTGAAACGAGATGAGCGCCCGCTTCGAGGCAAAATGGGTGCAGATCTGGCGGACCAACTCGGGCGTGGTGAAGTGCGAATATTCCGGCGAAAGAGAAATGGTGTAGGCGCCGAAGCGAAGCGAATCCTCCAAAAGAGATAGAATTTCGAATAGCGGGCGCCCGGCAAGGGTGAGTACTCCGACGCTGGTGGCGTAATTGAGGCGGGCGGGCACTCCTTCGGCGTCGATGGTGGCTCTCAGGCGATCGCCGTGCGCGTTCAGATAGGTGGTGATGCCGTCGGCGAGCTTTAGATCGGAAGCTTTCTGATCGAGCCATCCGCAGGAGTTGGCATCGAGGAAGCCGGGCGCCAGCACCAGACCGGTGCCGGCGACGGAGTGTTTGGCGCGCGGGGGATGGGTCCCGATGTAGGAAATCTTGTCACCGCGCAGGGTCACGGTGACCGCGTCGTCGGAGAGTCGCTCGCCCTTCAAATAATGAACGTCGGTGATGGCGTAGTCTTCTCGGGCGCAGCCGGTGATCACGGGCGCCAAAGCGCAGACCAGTGCGCACCAGATTCGAACGACTCGCCTGTCGATCGCGTCGATCACCGTCGCGATAGTACACCACCAATTTGGCGGTGGACGGACCGGTCGAAAAGTGATCCGATGGAGACCATGAGCGCTCAATCTCGTCGATCGCTGATGACCCGTACGGGTGTCGCTGTTTTCGTCGCTTGCGTGATATTTCTGTCGTCACTGATCGGATACGCCGATCCGCTCGACTCCGAGGCGGAATTCTGCAAGTCCGAGCTCGATCGCTGGGCCGACGTTCCCCATCTTTGCGAGCAAGAACCGAAGATCTGCGGTGAGATCACACGCAAGTCCCGCCGACTGCTCGACGATTGCAAAGAGCGTTACGCAGCCGCGATCGAGCGCAAGAAAAAGGGAAACCTCGACGACAACCAGGAGAAGAGCATCGAGCAAGGATTCCGACAGGCGAACCGCGAGGAAAAAGAGCGAGAGCAGAAGTTTCGCGAGGACAAGAAAAACGCGGTGCTCTATCTATCGGCGGCGGTCTGCAACTTTCATTCGCTCGTTCTCAGCAAGACTGAAGACCCTGTCCTCTCCGAGGTTACCATCGCCGAATCGCGCGCAAGAAACGCCGCCAAAACCATGGGCGTCACGCTCAAAAAGTGCACTCGCCCGGAGGTGAAGAAGATCAGCGCCTGCATGCTCGAGGGAGAGCGGCCGGCCGAATGCGGCAAGCTCGAGGACTACGTCAATGCCGCGCTCGAATATCGGCTGCGACTATCGGACAAAGACAAAAGTTCGGCGCCCCAGGGACCGGAGATTTCAGTTCCGAAAGCGCCGAACCTATAGTACAGCCTCGCTCAGGAGGGGTTCATGAAGAAGTGGTTCGCGATGGTCGTTCTCGCAGCGTCTGCGTGTGGTGGCGGCGGAAGTACCACCGACAACTGCAGCTCTCTCGAGACCTGCTGTACTTCACTTTCCGGGACCGATCAGACTACCTGCAAGGCCTCTGTGACCTCGGCCAACAACGTCGCCACTGCGTGTATGCAGGCGCTGGCGGGCTACCAGACGGCGGGTCAGTGTGGCGGAACGGCGGCGATCAATCACTCGCCGGTAATAAGCGCGCTGACCTTCTCTCCTACGACGGTGACGGTGGGGCAGTCTTCGATGGTGATGGCGTCGTTCATGTTCTCCGACATCGACGGCGACGTAAAAGAGTCACACACCTCGCTCACCACGCCGAGNNCATCAGCGCCACCTTGACCTTGACCCTGCCGACGGCGGGCAAATACGTCTTCGTGATCACTTTGGTCGACGAGGCCGGTAACGAGTCGAACGCCGTCACCGGCACGCTCACCGCCCAATAATAAGCGCGCCTACTTCAGCTCGAAAATGAAGTTGTTTCCGAAGTTCGAATCCGACCGAGCACAGCCACTGCCGTCGCTGTTTTCAAACCACATCTCAAGGCGTTGACTGCCTGCTGGCGGAGTGAGCTCCAACAGATTTGCGATGCGCTCGGTTCCGTTGGCCACCGCTCGCGTGAGCGAATCGCTCTCGATCACACCTTGATCGAATCGCCAGTTGGCGATCACGTCCCAGGTCTGCCGTCCGTTTTTGGCGGCGCGACACTCGGGGAGCCGCGAGAGATCGTAGTCCACCAAGATCGGTTCGTCCGCCGGCAGCGGACCGGTGGCCGTTCCATCGGTCGTGCCATCCATCTTGATCGAGTCGCCACTTTGAAAATGAATGACGCCTCCGGGCGGCGGTGCGATCGAGAAGTGATAGTCATTTCCGTTGCGCGAGTCGCTGTCGGAGCAACCACTCGAGTCTTCGTTGTCGAACCAAATCGCCAGATCGTGACCGAGAGGCACGGTGAACATCAGATCGGTCGCCACGCCGTTCACCAGGAGCTCGAACGAATGCGCCTCGGTCGCGTCGGCTTGATAGGAGAGCATGATGTTCCAATTCAAACCGCGACAGGTCTTGAGGCGCGAGGTGTCGTAGTGAACTTTGGCGAGGCTGCCGGGAATCAAAAGCGCCGATTGGGTCACCGAGCCTTCCGCGCTGAAGGAGATCACCGGATCGCCCGGCTCGAAAGTGTCGAGTTTTCCCGAGCCCAGCAGCACCTCGCTGAGCGGTGCCGGATTGAAGGTGCATGCTTCGACGCAACCAAGTGAAAGCACCATCACCAAGGCACGGAGAGACACGGGACCATCCGCTGCAAGCTGGAAACCATATCAAAGTATAGTGATTATCACTGGTTGAGCTGGAGCGGAAAGTTCAGACACCGGCTTCTTCGGGCCTTTAGTCCCCAATCCGGCGTTGATGAGATATGATGGCGGGATCCCCGATGGTGACCTCCTCGCGCAGGCTCTACTTCGCGGTTTTGGGCTCGCTGTTGGTCGCGTACCTGCTTCCGTTTTGGCTGCTCCAGATCTTGCCGTGTCAGGATCTGCCACAACATCTCGCCTACACCCGCGTGTTCGCCGATTTTTCGCGCACCGATCTGCGGTTCAGCGAATTCTATCGGTTGCCCGAACATTTCGAGCCCTACTTCAGCGTCTACATCGCGATGGCGTGGCTGTCTCGGTGGATATCGCTCTCGGTCGCAATGCGATTGCTCATGACCGCCTATGTGGTCGGCATGTTCGCGTCGTTTCATGTGCTGGTGGCGAGCGTGCGGCGTACTCCGACCTCGAGCTTGCGCGATCCACAATGGTCGACGCCGCTGGTGGCGTTGGCGGTGTTCAGCCCATCAGTGGCGATGGGATTTCTCTCTTACTTTCTCTGCATTCCGCTGCTGCTGTTGGGCGTGGCCGGCGCGGTTGGTGCAGTGAACGAACATAGCCGGCGCTACGATTTCGCTTTTTTGCTGACCGCTGCGCTTCTTCTGCCGTCGATTCACACCGTTGCCGCCGGCGCGTTTTTGCTTTTTCTATTATTTTTTGCGATCGCGGCGTATCGCCGCGCGTGGGATAACCCCACCTTTTTGACGGTCCCGTTGTCGGTGGTGCTGTTCGTGACTTGGGCCTGGAATCGCTGGGGCAACCTCGGGCTCGGTCACGCACCCTCTTTCAATTGGCGGGAAGCGATGGCCAAGACGCTGGCCTTCGACGTGGTCAACCCGCTCTTTCGCCTCACCTGGAGCGATCCGCCCATCGTGCTCAGTCAGATCTCGTGGACGGTCCTCGGTCCGTTTCGTTGGGATTCGCAGCTCATGTTGGCGATCATTTTGATAGCGTTCATTCGATTCCTCCGTCTAAATGGCCGGCCTCTGTCGCTGTCGCCCCCGCCGGCGTATCGAAGCGCCGCCGTCGCCTTCGCAATTTTTTGCTGTCTCTTGCCCTGGGGCCTCTACGTTCCCACCGAAGTCACCTTCATCAATCTGCGCATGGAGACGATCGGCTACGTGCTGCTTTTAGCGGCGATCGATCCCAGCTGGTTCGAAAAGGCGCGCTCGCGTGCGCTGCTGGTGGCGGTGAGCTTGGTGGTGATTGCGAACTTCAGCCTGCGCTCCTATCAATTCAATCGCGAAGCGCGCACCGCGCTCGATCTCATCGATCGCGTCGAAGACAACAAGATCCTCATGTCGTTGCCGTTTCACAATCGCACCGACTACTTTGCCAAACAGATCCGTCTCACCCACTTTCTGCCCATGTACTACATGGTGCAGCGAGGCGGCATCGCGAGCCAGTTTTGGGCCAAGTACACCGACCACCTTCCCATCGACTATCGTCCGGGAAAACGGCCGATCCAAACGCCGGATTGGAATCCCGAGCAGTTCAAAGACGAGCATCTCGCGACGGCGGATTATCTGCTTGCGCAGTGGGCCTCTCCTCAAGACGCCCATGAAACGCGCACCGCCAGCGATCGCGTGCAGGGCATGCTCAACGCGAATAGCACGGTGACGAAGATTGATTGCGAAGGATTGTGGTGCCTGTACCGTTTGCGCTGATCAGGATTTCTTGAACAGCGCTTCCAAGATCGGCTTGTCGCCGGCGATCGCCGTTCGTTGCAGATAGAAGTTGAGCCCGCGCGCGGCGCCCAGCTCTTCGCCGCCACCGGCGCGACCGGGACCGCCGTGAATGAGTTGTGGCAGCACGGTGCCGGGACCGACCGCGTGTCCTGAAATTTTGCTCGAGCCGAGCAGCAGTCGTCCGTTCCACGGCGCGATCCCGAGCGCGACTTCGCCGAGAAATTGGCGATCGTCAGAGTAGACCGAGGCCACCAGACCGCCGCCGCCTTTGCGCACTTGTGCGATCGCATCTGCCGCGCCCGCGTAGGGAATGAGGGTCGCCACCGGCCCGAACACCTCGTGTGCATGGACCGCCTGCGCGCTCTTTGCGTCGCGCGTTTGAAAGAGCACCGGGCTCACAAAGAAGCCTTTGCCTTTGGTACCGCCGATCGGATCGATGGTTCCGCCGCCACCGAAGATGGCGGTCGATTCGCCTGCCAAACGGGCGATCCCGTCGCGCACGTCTTTGAGCTGCTGCGCGGTGGCGAGCGGACCCATGGTCACCTCTTCGCGCGAGGGATCTCCCACCTTGATGATGGACAGTCGCTCCACCAGATCTTCTTTGACTCGATCGAGCTGATCGCTCGAGACCATGACGCGCCGAATGGCGGTGCACTTTTGTCCGGTTTTTTGCGTCATGTCGCGCGCCACGTCGGCGACGAACATGTTCCACGCTTCGCTGCCGGGCTCGACGTCGGCGCCCAGCATGGCGACGTTCAAGCTGTCGGTCTCGAGGTTGATGCGCACGTTCTGTGCGATGAGATTCTTATTGGCGCGCAGCATCGCCGCGGTGTCCGACGATCCGGTGAACGCGAGCGAATCTTGGCTGTTCAATCGATCGAGCAGATCCCCGGTCGAGCCCACGATCAATGTGAGCGCGCCTTCCGGCAGAATCTTGCTCTCCACCATCAGCTCGACGATCCGATGCGCGACCAGCGTCGTGGCGGTGGCCGGTTTTTCGATGACCGGTGCTCCGGCCGTGAGCGCGCAGGCCATCTTTTCGCAGAAGTTCCAGGCCGGAAAATTGAACGCGTTGATGTGCACCGCCACGCCTTCGCGCGGGGTGAAAATATGTTGTCCGAAAAATCGCACCGAACGGGTAAGCTGGGTCGATTCACCGTCGACGATGAGCTTGTTCTCGCCCAAAGATACGCCCACCTCGCCGTACGCGAACAGGGTTCCTGAGGCGCCGTCGATGTCGAACTTGGCGTCGCCACGAGTGTTGCCGCCGTTTTGAATGGCCAGGCCGATGAGCTCGTCGCGATGGCTCTGAATCAATTTCGACAGCGCTTTGCAGATTTCGCCGCGCTGGGCGAAGGTCATCTCGCGAAGCGCGACTCCGCCGGTCTGACGCGCGTGCGCAAGCGCCGTCGCGAAATCGATGTTGCCGCCGGCCGCGGTTTCCGCAATCGGCTCCTCGGTGGTGGGATTGAGCAGCGTGATCGATTTTCCCACGCCGTCGGTCCATTTTCCGGCGACGAAACTCTTGAGCGTCTTCATTGGTTTTCCTTTGAGGTCCGCAGTCTACAACGAGTCGTTCAGCCGAGCGAGCCCACGTAATTGCGGCCGGTGTCGGGGAGAATCACGACGATCTTCGGCTCGGTATTGCTTTGCGACTTCGAGGCCGAAAGGCTGGCAGCATATTTTAGCGCGCCGGCAAATGCGGCGCCGGCCGAGCCGCCCACCAACAAGCCTTCACGTCGCGCGAGCAAGGTGGCAGCAGCGAATGCTTCGGCGTCGGTGACGCGAATTTCGGCGGTGACGCCGGGACAGCCGAACGACGCCGGTGGTCCGTCGGGCGCTACGCCTTCAATGGCCGACTCGCCGTGCTCGTCGCCAGGAATCACGCGTACCAGCGCCATCACATCATTTTTTTCGCGCAACGCACGACCGATTCCGGCCAACGTTCCGCCGGTTCCGCAGGCGGCCACCAGCACGTCGGGCGCGCCGCTCAAATCGCGACAGATCTCCTCCGCCGTCGAGCGCGCGTGCGATTCGGGATTGTCGGGATTGTGAAATTGATCGGGACGAAATCCGCGCTCTGCGCGCGCCACCGCTTCGGCCACTTCGACGTAGTCTTCCTGCGGCGCGCATTCGCGAACCTCGGCGCCGAGCGCGCGCACCACCGCTAGCTTGTCGCGCGAGGTTCCGTGCGGCACTACCACCAGGCAGCGATATCCGCGCACCGCGGCGATCATCGCCAAGCCCACGCCGGTGTTGCCCGCTGTGGCTTCGACGATTGTTCCGCCTGGTCGCAGAAGTCCGCGCTGCTCGGCCATGTTCACCAGGTGCAGCGCCAACCGATCTTTAGCCGACCCGCCCGGGTTGAACGACTCGGCCTTTCCGTAGATCAGCATTGGGGCGGGGGCCGCACGAGACAATCTAATGAGGGGGGTGCCGCCGATTGCATCGAGAATGCTGTCGCGCACCGCCACTGTCTATATTGGTGCACAACTTCAGCGGATATCGCAAGTGTGGCGTTCTTGACGCATTGCGGCCGGCCACAATGCAAAATCGCCCCACTTTGATCTTGGTGCTTGGATTAGTGGTCAATAAAATTAGGCACTTGAATCTATTTTAGCGCGGCACATAGCCTGCAGAGAGCCTCTGTCAATCTGCGCTTCATTGAGAGGCGCACTCTACTAGGAGAACTATCAATGAAGAAGATGATGCTGGGCCTCGTTGCCGCTTTCGCTCTCACCTCGTTCGGCGTTGCTCGCGCCGAGGACGCGCCGGCCGCTGAGAAGCCGGCCAAAGAGAAGAAGGCCAAGAAGGCCAAGAAGGCCGACAAGGATGCCGCTGGCGACGCCGCTGGCGACAAGCCGGCCAAGTAGTTTTTTCTAGATTTACGAGAGCCCCCGAGTGGAAACGCTCGGGGGTTTTCTTTTGCCAAAAATTCGGTGCGCGTCTCGATTTGCTCAGCGAAGCGCTTCGAGCAACTGAAAAACCATTCGCGCGGTCGCGCCCCAGATGCGGTGCTCACCGAAATAATATTCGTGCAGCTCGTAGCTCACTCCCATGAAGGTACGCTCGCCGGCGAACTGATAGCGCAGACCATCGAGCGGCGCGCTGAAGATCGCGGCGACCTCGTGTGGGCTCGGTGAGAACGCGAAGGGGCCGCTCACTTTCGCCACCACCGGCGTGATCATGAATTGGGTTGGGACAGGAACGTCGTCGAGCTCACCCAAGATGTCGATGGCGGCCGGTGCGATGGCCAGCTCTTCGGCGGCCTCGCGCACTGCGGTGGCGGCGCTGTCGAGATCGGTCGCGTCGCATCTTCCACCGGGAAACGAGATCTGTCCGGCGTGCGTGCGCATGTCGGCGTGCCGAACGGTGAAGAGCAATCGCTCGGGCTGATCGGGCTCGACGAGAATCGGCACCAGCACTGCCGCCGGCGCAAAACCGGGAAGCGAGAACGTCACTCGCTTGCGCGTGATCAGCGTTGCGCGAAGTCTCTCCCAGTCGATCATGGCGGCGGAAGGATCTTACCTGGATTCAGAAGATCGTCGGGATCGAAGAGAAGTTTGAGCTTTCGTTGCAGCCGAATCAGCGCCGGCGACTGCTCCCACGGCAGATATTTGAGCTTCATGAGTCCGACGCCGTGCTCACCGGCCAACGTGCCCCGCAGATCGAGCGTGGCGCGCATGATGGCATCGAGCGCGCGCTCGACCCGCGCCGCCAGTGCGGATCCCGGCGCGATCGGATCGTCGACCAGTAGGTTCACGTGCAAGTTGCCGTCGCCGGCATGCCCGTAGGTGGCGCAGGGAAGATTTTCTCGCGCCGAGATCGCATCGACTCGCTTGAGCATCTCCGGAATCGCGCCACGCGGCACCACAATGTCCTCCGGAATCTTGTGCAGGTGCATCTCTTTGAGTGTGGGATTGGCGCGCCGGCGCGTCTCCCACAGCTCGCGACG
>PLXG01000405.1:10560-10712 GCA_003153195.1 Myxococcales bacterium | reverse complement strand
GCCACCTGGTGGATTCGTCAGGCCATCACCCGCGCGATCGCCGACCAGGCACGCACCATTCGTATCCCGGTGCATATGATCGAAACGATCAACAAGCTCATCCGCACCTCGCGCTATCTGGTTCAGGAGCTCGGCCGCGAGCCGACGCCGGA
>PLXG01000405.1:0-10483 GCA_003153195.1 Myxococcales bacterium | reverse complement strand
TGGCCACGCTCACGCCGCGCGAGGAGAAGGTTCTTCGCATGCGCTTCGGCATCGGCGAGAAGTCGGACCACACCTTGGAAGAGGTCGGTCAGGACTTCGAAGTTACTCGCGAGCGTATTCGCCAAATCGAGGCGAAAGCACTGCGCAAGCTGCGTCACCCCAGCCGCTCCAAGCGTCTCCGTTCGTTCGTCGAAAACTAATCAAAAATGCGGTGGTTTCTTCTTCTCGCACTGGCGGGCAGTTTCTCCTGCGCCCATCAGTGCGAGACTGTCGTTGCGCGTCTAGCGGACGGCCGTGTCGTTCGCGCGCAAGACGTCGAGTGCAAATCGAAACATCAGGTAAAATCTCCAAGCACAAGTGGCCCTCCACAACGCGGAATCGATCCCCTGCACAAAGAGGGCGGTAATATTCCCGACCGAGACCGTGGTTTTTAGACTCTAGACTGGAGCGACGATGATCAAAGGACTGCGGACGGTGATCTATCACGTGAGCGATCTCGCCAAGGCCAAAGCCTGGTACGGGCGCGTGCTCGAGCGTGAGCCCTATTTCGATCAGCCGTTTTATGTTGGGTTCGAAGTGGGCGGATTCGAGCTTGGGTTGATTCCCGATGGGAAGCCGGGCGCGGGCGGAACGGTCGCGTATTGGGGCGTGGAAAACGCCGAGGCGGCTTTGAAACAGTTGGTTTCGCTGGAAGCGGAAGTTCGCGAGCCGCTGCATGACGTGGGCGAAGGAATTCGCACGGCGGCGGTGGCCGATCCGTTCGGAAATACGTTCGGCGTGATCGAAAATCCGAATTTCTCCATCACGAAAGTGAAGTAGCTCGACTTATTCATGAGCTCTTCGGGCGCGAAGATCTTTGGGACCATCGGCCGCGCTACCAGTCGCGCCGCAATTTTCGTCGGCAAAAAGGTAGCGGATGCCTACCTCGCCATCGATCCCGATGTGCGCAAGCATGTCGCCGATCTACCGCTGTTCGCGCCGATGATGCTGGGCAGTCGCAAGCTCAATATCGTGGCACTACCGCATGACGGTCGACGGCCGGTAGTCTGTATTCACGGACTGAGCGGACACCCACGTAACTTTTTCGGACTGCGTGTATTCCTACGCCTGCTCGGCCGTTCGCGCTTCTACGCCTTCGGTTACGACGATGCCCAACCGCTCGACGAAGCCGCATTGCAATTGCGAAACGCGGTCGTCGAAATCGCGCGAGTGAATTTGCTTCCGCCCGACGCGAAGATCGATCTGGTCGCGCACAGCATGGGCGGACTGGTGGCGCGACTCGCGCTTCTCGATCCAGACTTCGCGGTACGAATCGGAACCTTTCTCACCATCGCCACGCCGCACCAAGGTACCCTCGCTGCGCGCTTCTTGGCCACTTCCCGCGCGCTCGACTTACGTCCCGATTCGGCGATCTGGAAGAAGCTCGCGGCACAACGTCCCTGGCCAGCGCACTATCCCAAGCTCATCACATTTTGGAGTCGCTCGGACATCCTCATGTTGCCCGCCGAAACCGCGATGATGGACGGCGCCGACAACCGCGAAATTGAAAAAATCACGCACACCGGATATCTCACTCGGCCAAGAGCGTTGCGAATGATTTGCGAAGCGCTCGAATAGCCGATCGAGCAACCACCCTCACTGCGTAACCGATCGAGGATCGGCGTGTCGGTTGCCGATCCTACTCGTAGCCGCTGCTTTTCAGGATCCGTGGCTTTGTCGTCGGATCGAAGTGAAAGGCGAACAGACGATTGGCCTGTTGGCCGAGGTTGTATTTCCAAACACTCGTTGAGCTTGTCGCATCATAGTCAGCCGGGTCATCCGGTGGGCCAAGTGCATCCTCGATCCAACCGCACTGCGTTTCGCCGGGCCTGACGAGGCGCGACCAGTCCTCGCTAGTGATCTGCCTGTTCCCTTCTAGGAAGAGAGCGAACTCGCTTCGATCCCTGGCGAATGCTTTTCGTGCGGCGACGCCTTCATCCTGATTCTTAAAGTCATCGATTCGACACAGGATTGCGCCTTGAGCGGCGCGACGTTCGCTCACGTCATCACTGGCGGAGAATTCGAACAGGATCTTGTTATCGGCGTTTGGATCGAGATCATGCTGCGGCACGCCGACGAGCGCGGGCAAATGCAGCGCCTGCCCTTGCTTGCCAATCGCATCGATGATGGCGAGCCGGACATCTCGATCGCTCTCGATACGGATCGCTTGGCAAAGAGCGACAGCGATGAGCACCGCCGCATCCTCATTGCTGGGAGCCGGGCTGGTGACGCTCCAATAGAGCTTGGAGACTGCGCGAGCGCACGCGGATCGAACCACAGCGCTCCGAGCCGTGGCGAGCGACGTCAGAAGAGCCGAAACAGCGGCGTCGCGATCACGGTGAGGTACATACATCTTGTCGAGGAACAATCCCAGCCGTTCTGCCAGAGGGCACGCGGCCACCTCATCCTCACCACACAGCGTGGCGAGGAAATCTCCAGAGGGTGATGTCATCGGTAGGCAATGGTAGATCAAGAGCTGTCGCTAGCAAAGAGATCGATCCAGCGTTGCGGGAGCAGGTCGTCGATTTGGAACTGTGGTGTGTCTGTACACGAATGAGCACATCGCGAAGGTAGTGAAACGGTGAGCTCGAAGATGCGACCGTTCAATTCGTCGAGCGAGAAGAAGGTCTGATTGCGTAAGCGAGCCAAGATCCAGCGCTCGGCGATCTGCACGCCCACTTCGACTTTCGCTTTATCTCGCGGATGCGCCGGCCGCGCTGGCAAGATCACCGTGTCGTAGTGCCGCGCCCATTCTTCGTAGGTGCGTTGGATGCCAGGCTCGTAGCGGCACGCCACCGTCACGCCGCTTTTGAGCTGGTCAGGTACCACCGCACCGACGACACCGCCAAGTGATTCCACCGTCCGCGTGTGGCTCGCGATCCAATCGTGCGACCGCTGCGTCATCGTCGCTTCGGCGTAGGTGAAGTTGGATGCGCCGAGCACGGCGAGAAAAAGTTCCACGTCGGTGCGCTCGCCCGTCTTCGGATCGACGATGTGCGGCTTCTTCCCAGCGTAGTCGGTGAATAGTTTTTCACCGGCGCGATGCACCTGCCGCATCGTCAGCCGCCGCTTTGTCAGCCAATCACGGTAGTGCTGACAAAATTGCGTGTAGGCGTATCCGTTCGGATCTTGCTCCAGGTACTCGACGTGCAGCAGGCGCAGCGTCATGCCTGGCCGCTTCAGCTCCAAGTGCAAGTGCAGCGGATCGGGCAGCGCCCGCGCCTTGCCCGGTTCCGGCGGCGGATACAGCCGCGCTTCCAGCTCGGTCTCGCTGAGGATCTCGACCGCCGCCCAGTCGAGGCCGGCTGCTTTGGCTCCCGTCGCTGCCTCGCTTACCGTGGCGACACCGATTCTCATCGCTCGGTGAATCTCGCGGTGGCTGCGACCCAGCACCCACTTCAGCCGCAACACCTCTTTCGTCTTCCGCATGGACAGTCGCTCCGTGGCCATCTCGCCTCGCTTTCGCGAGGCAGATTGCCTGGACCATCCAGCGTCGCTTCGACCTGATTAGCCGTTCAGTTCATCAGGTGATCGCCATCTCCGATTTCGGTGATCGCCATCCGCCGATTTTGCTGATCGGCATCGTCCGATTTNGGTGATCGCCATGCTCCGAACCCCGCAGCCCAACCAATCGCAGTTGTGTCAGACCAATTTCCGTAACTCTTTCTCATGGCGGCTCCTTGTCATCTTGAACCCCGAAAATGGTCTCGGGGCGACTTGGACCGCCACTTCATTTTCACCAACTACCCGGGCATCCCCCATCCTACAGCGTCATGGCCTGAGCCGATTGCCGAGCAGTCACAGAAAGTACGAGCGCCAAAAACATCAGTGGAAGCGCTACGAAAAGCAGCAGCCCGGGCACCGGCTCCAAGTGGACGTAAAGTTTCTGGAGCGCATTCATGGCTCTTCCAAGCGCCTTTACCAGTTCACTGCTATCGACGACTGCACTCGTATCCGGGTGCTGAAGATTTACGACGGCTGCAATCAGAGCACTGCGATTCAATTCATCGACGAGGTTATCCGCAGGCTTCCATTTCGAATTCTCGTTGTTCAGACGGACAACGGCGCGGAGTTTCAGTCGAAGTTTCATTGGCACTTGCGAGACCTCGACATCCAGCACGTCTACATCAGGCCACGCACACCCAGGCTCAACGGCAAGGTCGAGCGCTCTCACCGCACGGACGACCAAGAGTTCTACCAATTCCTCGACAAACGCGGCGTAAACGACGACATACGGTTGTTCAACAAGAAGCTCCGCGAATGGGAGGACTACTACAACTTCCATTGCCCTCACGGCGCTCTTGACGGAGCCACACCGTATGAGCGACTAAAGCAAAAAAAAAGACTCGCGGAGTGATCGATCTCTTTGGGATCTACATTTTTTTTAATTAATCTTGTCAACACTCCCAACACGCGGTACTCTGCCGGAATTCAAGATGCGTCGCAAACAGAAAAAGCCGATTCAGCTGGTACTGGCCGCGCCGCAGTCGCGCACGTGGGGTGGTCGCCGCGTGGGTGCAGGACGTCCGAAGTTGGCGCAACGGCCGGGCACGCCTCACGATGCACGTCCCGCGCACAAAGCGCGCTTTCCACTGCACGTCACGCTCAAAGCAAGACGCAATTGGTTGCGGAATCACGCTGCCCTCGAGATCGTCACTCGTTCGCTCGAAAATTTACGAAAAGCGCACGAGGACGACGTACGCGTGGTGCATTTCTCGCTTCAGCGCGATCATTTGCATCTCATCGTCGAGGCAAGCAATGAGCAGCTGCTCGGGTGCCGAATGCAAGGACTGGCCAGCATTATCGCGCGACGCATCAATCGCGCACAGGGACAGGAAGGCGCGCTGTGGGTCGAGCGCTATCACGCTCGTGAGCTCAAAACGCCGTTGGAAGTGCGAAACGCGATTCGATACGTGCTGCTGAACGCCACCAAACACGGCGAGAAGAGCAACGGCGCCGATTTCTATTCCTCAGCGCGTTGGTTCGATGGGTGGAGTAAGACCAAGCGGGCGAGGCCTAATCTCCAAGAGCCATACGTTCCGTCTCCCACGGCGTGCGCGCGCACCTGGCTCATCACAGTGGGCTGGAGGCGTTGCGGGCTGATCAGCTCGAGGGATCAGCTCGAGGCGTGATTGACCGCGCAGCTCTCGAAGTGCGCCACCAAAATCTTCGCCGCCTCCACTGGAGACTGACGCGAAACAAAAACATCTCCTGCTGCTGCGACCGTGGTCGGCATTCGCAAGAGCCGATGCAACAGCGACAGCCGCTCACGAAAATCCAGCCCACCGCGATCGCACGCTTGGCGCAATCGCCCCTTGAGCGCGCAGTAGAGAAACAGTGCCGCGCCATTCATGTCGGCGAGCACTCGATCGCGTTCGCGCCGCCACTCCGCATCGAAACCGTCCTCGAGCTTCGCCCACTCCGGATCGGCCAGCGCCGTCTCCAGCGCCGAGAAAAAACCGACCTGTCCAACATGATGCTCACCATCGAAAAACTTTTCGAGATGCTCGAGATCATGCAGCGCAAACTGGAGGCCGCGCTCATCATCGAGCAGAGAGACGCATCGTTCGCCACGCGCCGACAGTGCCAGTAGCTCACGAGCCGTCGGCATTCCCCCAAAAAGCTGTGCGCGATATCGGCCGTTCGCCCAACCCACCAGACCGCGCGCGGCACCTTCCGGCACTCGTCGCAATCTCCGCTCGGCGAAGAGCTTTAAATCGGCGTGCGAAGTCTCGACGGTGAGCGGCGGCGTGCGCCGCCCTTGAATGAATCGACTCCCGGCGTCCGCACGCACTCGCTCGATCACGAACGAAGCGACGATCGCGGCGCACTCTTTCACGTCACTGGCCGCGGCTGCAAAAGATCCGTCCATACAAATAAAAAACCCGGATCCCCAACGAGGATCCGGGCAGTCTTATTTACTTGCCGGTTACGACCCTGCCGCCCTTGTCTTTGCATTCTTTCTCGGACGTCTCGATCCAGCCCTTGCCCTTGCAACCGTTTTGACCGGCGCACGAGTTGCCCATGCCCTTGCATGCGGCCTTGCCCTTACAGCTGTTGACGCCCGAGCACTTGATCTTCGCGTCGGTCTTGGTGTCCGCGGCAAACGCCGGCGCCGTCGCAAAAAAGCCTGCAACCATCGCTGCAACTACAGTTCCCTTGGTAGACATAAATCCTCCTAAAGATCGTTGGGCTACGACTACGCTTACGTTTCTAAAGTGACAAAGTTACGCGCCCGAATGTATTCGGGCCCTCATCGAAAAGCAATTCTCTAAACACTCGAAGTCATTCGGGATCCAAAGTACACTGACCGCGTGAGGGCAGAGCTCAGACGAGAGGTGATCGCCGGCGCGACCACGTTTCTCACCATGAGCTACATCATCTTCGTGAACCCCCGGATTTTGTCCACCGACGGGACGGGGATGCCGTTTCGGGCGGTGATGACCGCGACGGTGTTGCTCGCGTTCGTGAGCACGCTGCTCATGGGCCTTTACGCGCGGTTGCCGTTCGCGGTGGCGCCGGGAATGGGCTTGAACGCTTTCTTCACCTTTCAGGTCGTGCTCAAGCAAAGAGTTCCGTGGCCCATCGCGCTCGGTCTCGTGACTTGGGCTGGCATCGCCTTTCTGATCGTCAGCGTCACTCCGCTTCGCCAAGCGATCGCTCGTGCGGTGCCCACCCATTTGCGCATCGCCGCGGCTGCGGGCATCGGACTTCTGCTCAGCTTGGTCGCACTGCGCTCGACGGGCTTGGTGGTCAGCGATGCCGCAACGCTGGTCACCGCCGGGCACTTGGGTCGCCCTGCAATTCTGTTCGGCGTTGGACTCTTGGTCACGCTGCTTTTACTCCTTCGCGACAGTCCGCTCGCACTTCTCGCCGGTGCGGTCGCAGCCACGCTGGTCGGAGTGGCCCTCGGCGAAGTGGCGATCCCATCGAAGATGGTGAGCGCGCCCGATTTTTCGCTGGTCGGCCGCGCCGATCTACTCGGCTCATTGCGCCTAGTGTATTTGCCGATTCTCCTGGCGATTCTTTTCACCGATCTGTTCGATTCGCTCTCCACGTTTGTGGGCGTCGCTCACGCCACTGGCCTGGTCGGAGAAGATGGCGAGCCGCGCAACCTCGGACGTGCACTCACGGTCGACTCGCTGGCGACACTGTTCGCTGGACTGCTCGGCACTTCGGCTGGCACCGCGTACGTCGAAAGCGCCGCCGGAATTCGCGCGGGCGGGCGCACCGGCACCACCGCCGTCGTTTGCGCGATCTGCTTTTTACCCTTTCTGTTCTTGGGTCCGCTCGCAGCTGCCATTCCCGCTGCGGCTACCGCACCGGCCTTGATCGTGGTGGGACTTTTCATGTTTCGATCGGTCACCCATCTGCCGCTCGACAAATTGGAAGAGGCGCTGCCCGCCTTCGTCACCCTGATCCTGATTCCGCTCACCATGTCGATCGCGCAGGGAATCTTGGCCGGATTCGTGCTTCACACGCTCTGCTTCGTCGCCGCGGGTCGCAGACGCGAGCTCTCACCGACCATGTGGTCGCTGGCTGGCGTATCGGTATTCGCTCTTGCACTGGAGAACCTACGATGAATCGTCTCATCACTATTCCCTTCAGCCACTACTGCGAGAAGGCGCGTTGGGCGCTCGAATATGCCGGCGTGCCATTTCAAGAAGAGGGGCATGTGCCGATCTTTCATTGGCGCGCCAGCTACGGCGTCGGCGGTGGACGCACGGTGCCGGTGCTCACCACTGACGAGGGAGTACTGCGTGATTCGACCGACATCTTGCACTTCGCCGATCGCGCCGCGCCGGCCAATCGCAAACTTTATGGCTCACCCGAAGTAGAGGCGCTGGAAGATCTTTTCGACAAGAAGCTCGGTCCGGCGACCAGGCGAGTTGCCTACTATTTCATGATGCCCCATCCAGAAATGATGCGACCGATATTCGGGCGTAGCGTGCCGCGACTAGAGGCTGGACTAATCAGCTTGTTCTTTCCGCTGGTGGTCAAAGTGATCAAACGCGGGCTCAAGATCGATGAGGCCGGCGCGCAAAAATCGATCGCGCGCGTCCACGAGATCTTCGCCACGGTCGGTGAGCGATTGAAAGACGGCCGCCGCTTTCTCGATGGAGAAAGCTTCAGCGCCGCCGATCTGACTTTCGCTTCGTTGGCCGCCCCGGTCATTTTCCCCGAACAGCACCCGGTTACGTTTCGCGAGGTCTCGGCGCTTCCACCGGAAGTACGAGGATTGGTGACCGAGCTGCGCGAATCGCCGGCGGGAAAATTTGCCCGCCGAATGTACGCCGAGGAGCGACGCCCCCACCACGCCTGAGTTGCGCTATGGTAGCGAGAATGGAACGTCGCGCATTTTCGGTGGCCATCTATCCGCGCTATCGCGGAAAATTTCTGATCATCAAGCATCACCGTCTCGGCGTGTGGCTTCCGCCCGGTGGCGAATGTCAGGACAACGAAACACCGCTCGAAGCAGCCGCGAGAGAACTGAAAGAGGAGACGGGGCTCGACGCAAGCTTCTCGCCGCTCTCCAAGATCGATGGCACACCGGCCGGACTGATCGGATACGAAGAACATCTGGCGGGCTCGAAGGGTCGACATCTCAATTTCGTGTTCGTCGCCGACGTCGATACCGATCAGATCACCCCCAATGAAGAATTTGGCGAATGGCGGTGGGTCGACTCCCTCGATGGATTCGACGCGCCACCCAATGTCGGACAATTGGCCGAGGTCGCGCTTGCTGCTGGATCGGCGCTCACCGCTGAGAAAGCGAGTGCTGCCGTCTCCGATCAAAGCTCCGTCGGGATCCGCTGGATGGACGCATTCAACACGCGCGATCTCGACGCACTACTCGACCTTTACGCCGAAGACGCGGTGCACGTGAGCCCTAAGTTGCGCCTGGCGCAGCCGCAAAGCGAAGGAAAGATCGTCGGCAAACCAGCCTTGCGTGCCTGGTGGGCCGACTGCTTCGCACGAATGCCCAAGCTGCACTATCAACCGGTCTCATTCACTGGAAACGACGAGCGGGTTTGGATGGAATATCTGCGGCGGCTTCCAGGCGAGTCGGACCTGCTGGTCGCGGAAGTTCTCGAGCTGCGCCGCGGCAAAATCTACGCCTCTCGCGTATTTCACGGCTGATAACCATGGCTTCGCGCGTCGCTAGGCGCGGGGGCAAATCATGATTACCCTTGTCTGGTGAACGAGCTCGTCTCCGTCATCCCTACCGAATCGCTCGCGGACGAATGCGCGCTCATGCTCACCGCCCTCGAAATTCCACACCTGATTGAACCCGGCGAAACCGGTTATTTGATCTCGGTCGAGACTGAATACGTAGAACGCGCACGCGTCGCCTTGACCGCTCATCACGCCGAGCGAATGACGGCGAGCTCGCCACCGGTTGGATTTCCTGAATATGGTCCAACGCGCGTCGGCGCGATTGCGGCGATCTTGCTTTCTGGATTTCACGCCCTGCTGCAGTTCTCACCAGCGTTCGGTCCACGCTTTTATGAGCGGGGTGCCGCTGACGCGGAGAAGATCTTGTCGGGTGAGTGGTGGCGCGCGATCACTGCGCTCACGCTGCACGCCGATTTTGCCCACATCCTCGGCAACGCCGCTGGATTGATTGTTCTCTTGACTGCGGTGGGTCGCTGGATCGGCCCCGGTTGGGCCGCCTGGCTCACGCTGGCCGCCGGCGCACTGGGAAACTTGGCCACCGCGTTCGTGCACGAGAGCGCGCATATATCGATCGGCGCGTCGACCTCGGTGTTCGGCGCACTCGGGCTTCTAGCCGGACTTCAGCTGGTCCGCAAAAAGCCCGGCCGCGCCTTCGTGGTGATCACGGCCAGCGTCGCGCTGCTTGGAATGCTAGGTGGCGGTCGNNGATGTGCTGGCGCATCTGTTCGGACTTCTAGTGGGCGCAGTACTCGGCCTGTTCGCTGCACCGCTGGTACGTCGGCCGCCTTCGCGCGGCGTCACTCAACCGATCGCCGCTTGGGCCTCCGCATTTGCCATCGCCGGTGCCTGGCTTCTTGCTCTCCGCTAAACCCGCCTCTATGCTGCATGGATGATCTCCTTCACGCTCAACGGCAAGAAGCGCGAAGTGGATGTCGATCCGGAGACCCCTCTTCTGTGGGTGCTGCGCGAGACGCTGGGAATGACCGGAACCAAATTTGGCTGCGGCATGGCGCAATGCGNNCGCGACGCGCTCGTGCGTGCTGCCGATCGCGGCGGTGGCCGGACAGAGCGTGCGCACCATCGAAGGATTGGCGCCCGCGGGCCTGCACGTCCTACAAAGAGCTTGGATCGCCTGCGAGGTTCCTCAGTGTGGATATTGTCAGTCGGGTCAACTGATGTCGGCCGCCGCGCTGCTCGAGCGCAACGCGCACCCGAGCGATCAAGAGATCGACGACGCCATGTCGGGCAACATCTGCCGCTGTGGAAC
>PLXG01000441.1 GCA_003153195.1 Myxococcales bacterium | reverse complement strand
ATTCGACCTTCGGCAACATCTTCGCGTCGCACGTGAAGCTCAACGAATGCTCGGCGTCGATCGTGAAGTCGGGCATCGAGTACATGGGCGCGCTATACGATCAATATCGCGAGCTCTCGAGTGGCGCCGGCGTCGGCTTCTTCCAGATCGGCGGCGGCATCGCCGGAGACTTCCCGATCTGTGTGGTGCCGTCGATCAAGTACGATCTCGCCGAAGACGTGAAGCCGTGGGCTTACTTCTGCCAAATTTCGGATTCGACCACGTCATATGGCTCGTATTCGGGCGCGACGCCGAACGAAAAGATCACCTGGGACAAGCTCACCGAGCAGACGCCGATGTTCGTCGTCGAGTCGGACGCCACCATCGTGGCACCACTCATGCTGAGCGCGCTCCTCGAGTGCAAAAAGAATCCCGCTGCCGCCAACGCGCTCATCGCCAAAGTGACCAGCTGAGAGCGGCCGTTAGCGTTTCCCGTCGAGCCTCAGCCGCTTGGCTAAATCACTGGTCAAAAGGCCTTCTGGATCGAGCTGCTGCTTGATCGCGGAAAAGCGCGCCAATCGATCGCCGTAGGCGCGCGCCAGCTCGTCGGCTTGCAACAGTAAATCTTTCGCTAAATAAAATTTTCCGCCGGAGTCGAGCACACGCGCGGTCATCTCGCGCGCCAGCGAATTCAGCTTCGGAAGATCGCGCGCCGAAAAATCGAGCGCCAATGAATAGCCATCGACCGCGTGCGAAAGGAGAAATTTATCGACGCGATGACGCTTGAACACGCCGAGGTACGACACTAGCCCGCGCTCCTGGCAGAGCTTGAGGACCTCCGGAATGACTCGAGGCGCGCTCTCCTCCGGAACGAATAGCTGGTACTGCACGAAGCCGGCGCGTCCGTACGAGAGTCGCCAATTGGGTACGTAGTCGAGCAGGAACGCGAACGCCACGTGCGATTGCAGATAGGTCGAGCCCCGCGGCTTCACACGCGCCATGAGATATTTGACGGTGTTGAGCATCTGCCAACTGATGTCGTTATTAGTGAGCTTGAGAACCTTCCAGATGTGCTGCCGCGGAAAGCCGAGGATGGTCGGCGGCAGAATCTGCCTGTCGATGGCCAATGAACCTTTGGCATCTTCGACTTCGCCGGCCGGGACGTAATTCGCCTGGTGGATCTCGCCGCGCCCGAGCCCCGCGCCGCGCGCGAAACAGTCGATCCAGCCCACCAAGTAATCCGATTTTGGCAGACGTGCTTCGAACAGATCGACCATCTCGCCGAACGATCGCGCCGCCATCGGCTCGACGCGCAGCAGGCCGCTTTCGACTTTTTTCAGCTTGAGCTTGATGCGTGTGACGATGCCGAGCAATCCGGCGCCGCCGATGGTGGCGTAAAAAAGCTCGCTGTTTTCGGTCGGGCTCAGCCGCAGTCGACGTCCATCCACGGTGAGCAGCTCGAGCTCGAGCACGTGCTCGCCGAACGGTCCCACGGAAAAATTATTTTTGCCGTGAATGTTCATCGCCACGCAGCCGCCCAGGGTCGGAAACATGGTACCCGGCACCACCGCCGGCCAGAATCCATCGCCCAGCGTATGTCGCCACAGTCCCTCGATGGTCAGTCCCGGCTCCGCCTCAACGACGCCGCTCGACGGATCCCACGAGAGGATCCGATTGAGGCCGCGGAGATCGATCGCCAATCCGCCCGAAGCGAGCGATGCATCGCCGTAGCTTCGTCCCGAACCGCGCATGGTAATCGGGAGCTGCTCCTGACGCGCGCGCGCGACGATCGGAACCAGCTCCTCCACACTCGCCGGCGCGACCGCGCGAGATGCGGCTTGCACCGCACGCCCGAATCCGTCGAGAACCCGCCAGTCCGCGCGAGCACGAAAGGACGTAGCGGCCATCAGAAATTGAGTCGGCGAAAGATGAAGGAAGGAAGCATTCGTACGATGAAGGCCACGATGCTCCAGCGCCATGGAACGAACGCCGACGCGCCGCTGTCTCGACGCGCGAGCGCCAGCGTGGTTTCGGCGGCCTGTGTGGGTGAGACGAGCCAGAACAGCCCGGGCTTGCCCCGCGTCATGGCGGTGTCGACGAAACCGGGCTTGATGGTCACCACGTTCACGCCATAACGCGAAAGCCGATTGCGCAGCGACTCTAAGTAGGTGGTGAGCGCCGCCTTCGAGGTGCAATAGGCGGCGTTACCGCGACGGCCGCGTTCGCCCGCGATGCTGGAGATGCCCACGATGCTGCCCGACTTTTGTGCCTCGAACTTCGCAGCCGCCAAATTGAACCAGGCCATCGCGCCCAGCAGATTTACTTCGATCATAGAGCGATCTTTGACGAAGCTGTACTCGCCCTCTTCGATGGCGGGCATGACACCGGCGGCGTACACGATGACGTCCAGCCCACCCAGGTCGGCGCAGATGCGTTCGAAGAGCTCCGGCGTCTTGTCGTAGTCGAGAACGTCGTGCGGATAGACGCGGATTTTGTCCCGTCCCACCGAGTCGGCGAGCTGCTCGAGCTCATCTTTTCGGCGGGCGACCACCGCCACTTGCGCCCCCTCCGCCGCCAGCTTTCGCGCCAGCGATTCGCCGATGCCGGACGAAGCGCCCACCACCAACGCGCGTTTGAACGATTGGCTCATAGCACCCCTCTTACCGCGCTTCAGGGTCACTGTCGACAGGAGCGTGAGTCAGCGTGGAGAGCCGGTCGCGTGGGTGGCTTTACGCGTCTCCTCGAGGGCGGTTTTGCGCGCCTCCTCGTGAAACTGCTGAAATTC
>PLXG01000469.1 GCA_003153195.1 Myxococcales bacterium | reverse complement strand
CATTTTAAGATGATACCGGTCTAGAGAAGTGGGGCGAGCTCGGCGGCTTTGGGAAACAGCCCGTAAATTCCGCCGGTGTGGATGAAGACCACTCGTCTACCGAAAATGTCCGACCTTTTAGTCAGCTCCCGACGGAGGCCGTGAAATGCTTTTCCGGTATAGACCGGATCGAGAACGATGCCTTCGCTGCGTGCGACATCGCGCAAGGTGGCGAGCTCATCCGGTTGCGACTTCGCGTAGCCGACGCCCACGTAGCCGTCGACGATTTCGATCTCGCTGCGATCGAAGGAGACGCCGAGCGCAAACTCGGCGATGGCGGACTCGACGATTTCGCCGATGACTCGCACGAAGTAGTCGCGATCGTCGCACACGTTGATGCCGACCACGCGCCACGCGGGCGCGAACAACTTCGCACCCAGAATGATGCCTGCTCCGGTGCCACCCGAACCGGCNNGATCGAGCTGCGTCGTCAGCTCTTGCACGCAGCGGATATAGCCCCAACTGCCGAGCGCGTTCGAGCCACCTTCTGGAATGGAGTAGGGCTTTTTCCCGCGCGCGCGCAAGGTCTCTTCGACTTGCGGAAATATTTCGGCGCGCCGTCGGTATTCGTCGCGACTTACCCAGCGAACTTCCGCTCCGACCAACTTGTCGAGCAAGATGTTGGCATCGGCTGCGGGCGGATGCGTTGGATCGTCCGTGCGCAAGAGCAAATAGGAATCGAGCCCGAGCTGCCGAGCGGCAACGGCGGTGGCGCGACAATGATTCGACTGTTCGCCGCCACAGGTGATGACCGTGTCGGCGCCGCGCGCCACTGCGTCCTGCAAAAGAAATTCGAGCTTGCGAATCTTGTTGCCCGACAGCGTCGACCCAGTCAGATCGTCGCGCTTCATCAGCAGCTCGACACCGAGCTGGCGCGAGAGCCGCTCCATTTTCGAAAGCGGCGTTGGTGTCATCGCCAAATTGACGAGAGGGGGCATCTTCATGCTTGCACGAAGGGATTCTTTTTTCGCTCTTCGCCCACGGTCGTGGCTGGGCCGTGACCGGGAATCACGCGCGTGTCTTCTTCCAGCGTGTAGAGCCGTTCACGGATCGATTGCGCGATCTGTCGCGAGTCGCCACCGGGGAGATCGGTTCGCCCGATCGATCGGCGAAACAGCGNNCTGCCCGGCGTGTGCCCGGGGGTGTGCAGTACGTCGAGCTTCTGCTTGCCAAACTCGAGCGTGTCGCCGTGATTCAAAAAACGATCGATGGGCAGCACCGGCCGCGCCTCCCAACCGAACATGGCTGCCTGCACCGCGAACCCGTCATACAAAAATAGGTCGTCTTTGTGGAGCAGGATCTCGGTCTCGGTGGCCTCTTTCACGTCGCGCGTGGCGTAGATGTGATCGAGGTGCGCGTGAGTGTGCACGGTGTAACGCACGTTCAGATCATGATGTCGGACAACTTCGAGGATGTGCTCCGGATCGCCGCCCGGATCGACCACGATCGCCTCTTTGGTGTCGGGACAGCCGAGGATGGAGCAGTTGCACTGGAACGCTCCGACCGGAAAAGTCTCGAACAGAATCATAGATTGGAAGAGCGCGGCGTCGGCGTCGAGAAACTTTGAAAGTCGGCGGCGTTGCTCTGCGTGTCGTGGCCGTCGGGCGAGCGTCCGATCGAATGGAGCGTGGCCGGTGCAGTGGCGGGCGAGCCTTCCACATACGCTCCGGCGGAAAGTCCCCAGCCCACGCCGTCGACCGTGCCGGAAGTATTCTTCAAACCAACTTGTCCGGCCATCTGCGCCAATCCTCCCGCGGCTTGAAAGGCAAAGTCGGCTGTCGCCAATCCGTGATAGCCACCATTGGCGACCAGAATGAATCCGTTGGCGCCGATGTTGCCCGAGAGTGCGGTGATGGTCGTATCGGTGGTGCCGGTGGCCGAGCGATAAACCAGACCCATGCCGGTCATGTCGACCGGATCGTTGCAAGTGTTGTAGAGCTCGACCCAGTCGTCGGATGCCGTCAGTCCGTCGGTTTGGACTTCGTTGATCACGATGCTGGCTTGCGAGCAGCCTGCCTGCGAGAGGTCGACGATCTTTCCCATGTCGTTCAGATCATGAGCGCCGCTGGCAAGATCGGCGTGGCCGCCGGTCAAATCTTGAATGGACGCAATGTCCCCTAGGTCGCCAATGGCATTGACGTCACCGGGAGGCACGAACGGAGCCGCACAACCAAAAATGAAACACGGCAGGATGCCGAGGAGCCGCATAGCGCGCAGTCTTACACAGAAGAGGGGGCACAAATAAAGGCCAAACATTGACAGATTGAGTCGCTCGGAACTACCCTAAAAGGCTGGAGATCCCGCGTGTTTCGGTTAACTAGACTGGTCCTGGTCGCGCTTTTGCTCGGGCTTCTATGTCCAAAAGCGGCCCACGCTCGGGGGGATGGCGCGACCGAGGTCGAACGATTGAACGCCGAAGCGCGTGTCGCTTATGGCGCGGCGGACTACGCGCGCGCGGTCGAGCTGTTTGAAAAGGCGTACCAGATTCGTCAAGTCGCGAACCTGCTCTACAACGCGGCCAAGGCCTACGAGAAGCTTGGCGACCTGGAAAAGGCGGCGGCGATGTATCACCGCTATCTCGATTCGACCGATTCCGATCCGCCGCTGCGCGCGAAGGCGGAGGCGCGGCTCAAGGTGATCGAGACCAAGCACAACACCGAAGAGCACGTCGAAAAACACGAGCCCACGTCCGAAGAGATTGCCGCGGTCGAAGCGCAGGCGCGAGAGAAGAAACAGCAAGCGGAGATCGCGGCGGTGCATAAAGTGCGAAGGCGAGATCGCTTCATCGCACTCGGGCTCGGCGTAGGCGCGGTGGCCATGGCTGCGGCGGCGATCGGACTTTCGGTCAGCGCGCTTTCGCTGCATGATCAGTTCGCGCGCACCAACGTCGAATCGGACAAACGATCGTTCAAAGCCAGCTCGCAAGCGCGAGCGCTCGCTGCCGATGTGCTTTATGGCGTCGGTGCGGCGACCGCTGGCGTGGCTGCCTATTTCGTGTTCCGCGGATTTCACCGCGAGAAGCCTAAACAGGTCACCTTCGCGCCGCTGGCTTCACCGACGCTGGCGGGACTTTCGATCGAGGGGCAGTTTTGATTCGCCGGTCGGAATGGGCGCTTCTCTGCGCGGGAATGGCGCTCTTTTGCGCCGGCTGTTCGGTGGCGCTCAACTTCTACGAATGTCGAGTCGACCAAGATTGCGCCGGTCGAGCCGTCGCGGGTGTTCCCGGCAAGATGGCGTGCACCGCCGATCATTTGTGTGTGAACCGACTGTGCGAAGAGGAGCCGGTGGGCGTCAATGGTACCGAACCGTACGCGACGGTGGCCGGACTTTTTCGTTTGAGCGGGGCGAGCTCGGAAAAAGATTCGGCGCGCGCGAACGCGATGCTCCTCGGCGCATCCGAGGTGAACAGCACCTTGGCCGGCGCGCAGATTCGAGTATTTTTGTGTGACACCGCCGGCGATCCAAAGTTGGCCGAGCAGGCGCTTTCCGAAGCGGTCGTCGATCACGGCGCGGTGGCGGTGGTGGGACCGTCGTCGAGCTCCGAGATGCAGGCTCTGGTCAGCACCATCTTGCCCGAAAATGTGTTGGTCGTTTCACCGTCGGCAACTTCACGCGAGATCACCGGCCTGGCCGATAGCAATCTGATCTGGCGCACCGCGGTGAGCGACTCGTTGCAGAGTGAAGTGCTGGCCCAGCAGGCGATGAGCTACGCGTCGGCCACCGCGCCCGTCGTCGATGTCCTTTACGTGGACGATGTGTACGGCCGAGATCTGAAAAGCGATTTTGTGGAAGCCTACTGCGCTCCCTCGCGAAAAGAGTTGGCGTTCCCCGTTGGTGATTTTTCCAGCGAGCTCGATCAGCTGGCCAGCTTGCAAGATCCCTCCACGCTCAACATCGAACTTTTGGTGGCCGATGCCGATGCGCCCGCGCTGATTCAGTCAGTGGCGGGAAATGCGGCCTTTGCCCGAACGCAATTTTTGATGACCGATGCCGCCAAGGTTCCCGAGATTTTCTCATGGGCTGATCCGACCAATGCCGATCAAGTGGCGGTGTTCGAGCGTCTACTTGGAACCGGTCCGACCGTGTCCATGCTTCCGGTCTACAACGCGTTTCAATCGACCTATCAGAGTAGGTTTGGAATCGTGCCGACCGACGTGGCCTACGTTGCCAACACCTACGATGCGTTTTATGCGGTCGCGATCGCGGTGGGCGCAGTGCTCACCTGCTCTGATTGCAACACGCAGCCGAACGGCACCAACTTGAGTCAGATGATGGCGCGCATGGCGGTCCCCGGCGGGACGCTGATCGACGTGGGGCCGGTATCCTACGGGTCGGCGGTGGGAATTCTGGCTGACCCGACCACGGCCGGAATCGATTTGTCAGGCGTCTCGGGGCCGATCGACTTCGACGCTCACGGCGACGTGCTAGCCCCGTTCGAGGTCTGGTCGGTGACAGCCGATGATCCGGGCGCCCCCCTCCATTTCGTTACCCTCGACCAGGTGAATCCTCTCGCTGCCGGCCAGCCGTGCTCCGGATCTAGCCTGTAGTCGAACTCTCAGATAGAATAATGATGTGGAAGAGTTTGAGCCGAAGCGGTTTGGCTCATACGTATTGACCGCGCACCTTGGGCGCGGCGGAATGGCCAACGTCTACCGCGCGCAGCGAGTGGGCGTGGCCGGCTTTGAACGAACCGTAGTCGTGAAATGCATCCTCGATTCGCACCACGCCGACCAAGCTTTTTTGAAGATGTTCATCAACGAGGCCAAGCTGGCGGCGCGGCTCACCCATCCCAACATCGTGCAGGTGCACGAGCTCGGCGAGGTAGGCGGCGAATATTTCATGGCCATGGAGTACGTGCATGGCCGCGATCTGTTGCGCGTGCTGCGCCAGGTGGCCAAGCTGCAACTGTCGAGCGGTGCGCTGCCGCCGGAGGTGGCGGCCTACATCGCGCGCGAGACCTGCCGCGCACTTGGCCACGCGCACTCGAACAGCGACGAGACCGGGCGGCCGCGGCCGATCATCCATCGCGACGTCTCACCGCAAAACATCATGGTGAGCTACGACGGCCAAGTGAAGCTGGTCGATTTCGGAATCGCCAAGGCGCTCAACTCGGTGACCAACAACGACACGCGCACCGGGTCGCTCAAGGGAAAATTCGCCTACATGGCGCCGGAGCAGATCAAGGGCGGCACGCCAGGGCCGCAAACCGATGTCTTTTCCGTCGGTGTGGTGTTGCACGAGACGCTCACCGGACAGCGGCTGTTCAAAGGCGCGACCGACTACGAAACGCTTTCGAACGTACGCTTGATGCCGATACCCAAACCCTCTTCGATCTTGTCGACGGTGCCAGCGGTGCTCGATGAGATCGTCGCCAAGGCGCTCGATCGCGATCGCACCGTGCGCTACACCACCGCCTCCGCGATGGCCAAAGATCTCGACGGCATTTTGGCCAACGCGCGCTTTGCTTCGGAAGATATGGCGGCATACATGAACCAACTGTTTCCGGCCGGCGAACGCAAAGAGCCGAGCGCGCTGCCGGCGATGCCACCGACGCTCGATTCCGATCGCGTCGAATCGAACATGAGTCCAATGACCTTGCCGGATACCACGCCCATGCATGTCGGTGCTGGACTGGCGCGTCGTGTGCGTTTGAGCTCAAAAGAGCCGTCGGAGACGTCGGTGGTTTCCAACCTGACTTCGGCGCAAACTCCATCGGCGCGCGAAGAAGCATCGCGCAAAGCGACCGGCGGTCTGGCGTTTGGATCGTTCATCGTGGCGGTGACCGGACTCGCCTTCGGTGTGGCCTACTGGCTCGGCCGTCCACATGCCCGAACACAACTGGCAATTGCCACGGTTCCCGTCGCGGTCGCAGCCGCGCCGGCCGTGCTCGATGCTGCCTCGCTGGCCGCGCCGACACCCACCGAAGTTGCGCCAACGCCGCCCGAGCCGGCCGCGGAGCCAGCGGGTGCCGTCGTCGAAGTGAACAGCGAACCACGCGGCGCGCACGTCTACGAAGGACCTCGACTGGTCGGTACCGCGCCGTTGGTGATGAAAGTTCCCGAGAGCGGAATCGCGGTCACGCTGGTGCATCCGGGATTCGCCGAGTTAAGCTATCGTCTGACCGAGAGCGATGGGCCGGTCGTCACGTTGCGGCTGACGCCCGCGCACCGAGGCGCAAAGGTCCGTTTGCGCTCATCGGGAAAATCGAACGACGACGATCTTGGCGAGAGCCCGGCGCGACGGTCAAATCGAAAACCGAAGGTGGACACGCTCGATGACTAAGCGAACCGCTCGATGACTAAGCGAACCACTCGATGACTAAGCGAACCACTCGATGACTAAGCGAACCGCTCGATGACTAAGCGAACCGTTTATTGCGCGATCGGAATTTTCGCGGCGATCGCGACGGTGTCCGCTTGCGCGCTTCTTCGCGGCGCGCTCAACGAGGCCTGCGATCCGCCGCACTCGGTTTCGGGTGCCACCCAGGATTCGAACGCGCGGCGCATGGCCAACTGTCAGCCGGCCGGATCTCTCTGCTGTCGACGGTCGGCGAACGCCAAAGCAACGCTGTGCAGCTATCCGGAAGATTGTTACTTCGCGCCGTACAAAGGCGCGTGCGTGACTCCGGTCGATTGCCCCGACGGAATGGACTGCACCTCAGGAAGTTGCATCTGCCCAGGTGACGCTCCGCTCTGCACAACCCAACAGGGATCGGTCTGCTGCGCGCTGGGAGAAATGTGTGTGAGCGGAAATTGCGTCGCTGGCGACGGAGGCATCACCGTCAGCTCGCAGGCGGACTTGAGCGTGCTCCCAGGACTTGACCTGTGATGTTGCGCAACCACTGCACATTTTCGTGCTGCGCTTGTGCCGGCGCGCCCCTTGTCGCAAGTCGCAGCCGAAAGTAAACTTTTCAAGCTCGCATGCAGAATCGCCGCGTCATCGTCATCAACCCCTCGGACGGCGGCGTCGTCTATTGGATCGTAAAGCTGTACGCCTTTTCGTTGGTGGTCGGACTGTCGGCGCTGGGCTTCGTCGGGCTTGGGCTCTATTTGCATTTCTCCCGGCAGCTTCCACCGCTGCCCGATCTTTCCAATTACGCCAAGATCGCGCCGGGCATCACCACGCTGGTCGGACAAGATGGCACCATGCTGGCCGAATTCTCGACGGAGCGGCGCGAGATCGTTCCGCTCGATCGCATTCCGCAGCCGCTGGTCGATGCGTTCGTGGCCACCGAAGATCGACGCTTCTTTTCCCACAGCGGACTCGATCTGCGCGGCACCGGGCGCGCGTTGCTCGCCAACATGCGCGCCGGACAAGTGATGCAGGGCGGCTCGACCATCACTCAGCAGGTGGCCAAAGCGTTTTTGTCGTCGGAACGCAGCCTCTCGCGCAAGATCAAAGAGGCCATCTTCGCGCGCCGGCTGGAAGCGCGTTACTCCAAGAGGGAGATCCTGGCACTCTATCTCAATCACATTTTTCTGGGCAACGGCGCGTTCGGCGTGCAGGCAGCAGCACATCGCTATTTCGATCGCGACGTCTGGGATCTCGACGTGAGCGAGATGGCCATGATCGCCGGGCTGGCGCGGGCGCCTTCGCGCTATTCGCCGCTGGTCGACATCAAGGCCGCGACCGATCGCCGCGCCACAGTGCTCGACAACATGGTCGAAACCGGCGTCGTCACCAAGCTCGAAGCCGAGCGCGCCAAGACCATGCCCATGTTGCCGCACGTGCGTCGCGATTTCTTTCACGAGGTCAGTCCCTATTTCTCCGAGCATGTCCGCCGCGATCTGGTGAAGCGCTTCGGGCAAAAGGGATTTTACGAAGGCGGCTATCGAGTCGAGACCACCGTGCTGCCCTATCTCGATGTGCTGGCGCAGGACAACGTCGACTATTTGGCGCGCAAGCTCGACAAGCGGCAAGGCTGGCGGGGCCCGGAGGCCCATCTCAGCGAGCTCACCGCCACTGAGTTCCGCAAACGCGCCGCGCAGTATTACGGCGATGGTCCGCTCAAAGAGAACAAGCTCTACTTGGGGTTGGTTGAGCAGGTGAACCCGCACGTGGCTACGGTGAGGGTGGGCGGGCACAACTATTCGCTCCCGATCGAGAACATGAATTGGGCGGCCAAGTATTCGCGTGAAGCCACCAACGATCATCAGATTTCGTCGGCCACCGATGCGCTCCGAAAGCTCGACGTAATTTGGGTGCGTCAGACCTATCGCTCCAACACTCCGCGCTTCACCGAGTTCGTCTACAGCGAAGCCGGTGATGCCGAGTGGTTGCCGGAGCAAAAGATCATCAAACGTCCGAAGACCATCGAGCTTTCTCTCGAGCAGACGCCGCGCGTGCAGGGCGCGATCTATTCCTACGATCACGAAAATGGATACGTGCTCTCGATGGCGGGTGGGGACGACTTCGATCGCTCCGAATTCAATCGCGTGACGCAGGCCTGTCGTCAACCGGGCTCGTCGTACAAGCCCATCTACTACTCGCTGGCGCTCGATCGCGGCTATTCGTTCGACACGCAGTGGAACGACAAGCCCAAGGCGCAGATCGATCCCGACAGCGGCGAGCAGGTCATGATTCAGAACATCGACGGCAGTTACAGCAATTCGTCCTCGCTCGAACGCGCGTTGGTGTGGTCGAAAAATCCACCGTCGGTGGAGATCTTTCAGATCCTCGGCTCGCAGGACGTGGAGTCGTGGGCGCACAAGCTAGGGCTCTCGACGCCACTCATCTCCAATCCCAAGTGCGAACAGAAGTTTTGTCCGGCACTCGCGCTCGGTGCGTCGTGCGTGAAGCTGAACGAGATCACCAACGCCTTTTCGGTGTTCGCGAAAAACGGGGTCTCTTCAAATCCGATCACGGTGAAGCGCGTCATCGATCGGCAAGGGCACGTGATCGAAGATCATACCGCGCTCGACGATCCCTGGATCTCGGCCGGCAACAAGCTCGATCGCATCGCAGCCGTCGCACTCACCGAGTCCGAGCCGATCATCGAGCCGCGCACCGCCTATCTCACCACCAAGCTTTTGCGCGAGATCGTCACCACCGGGCACTCTGCACCCATCCGCGCCACCAAGCTGCCGGCGGCGGGCAAGACCGGCACCTCGTCGAACACCTGGGATGTTTGGTTCGTTGGCTTCACCTCGCGCTGGATGACCACCGCCTGGATCGGAGACGAGCTTCATGAACGCCAGCTCGGTTACAAAGACGCCTCGTTCTCTCTGTCGGTCCCGATGTGGGCGCGCTACATGGCGACCGCGGTCGGCGATCAGCCGCTTTCAGAAATTCCCTGGTCGAAGCCAGCCGGTGTGAAGGAAAACGATCGCGGTGGACCGCTCAAGAAGCAGTTTCCGCCGCCTCCGACGATCGGTCTTGGGCTCGACGGAAAGCCGGTTAATCTTCCCGCTCGCCTGGTGGCACCGCCGGCCTCGACCGTATTGCAAGTGACACCCGCCCCGGCCCGTCGTCCCTAAACTTGTAATCAGTGCCGCACCTGCTTATCCTTTGTTCGTGATTCGCCTCGTACCTCTGCTGCTCTTTCTGATGGGCGCCTGCGACGATGGTCCTGGCACCCAGTATTTGCCGATTGGCTCGGCCTGTAGTAGCTCGGGGCAGTGCGGCACCACCCCGTTCGATTGCAAAGCCACCTATCCGGGTGGCTATTGTGAAAAACCGTGCACCATCGACGCCAATTGTCCGACCGATTCACTGTGTGCCGGAACGGTCTGTCGTCGTAAATGCGGGGCGCTCGCCGATTGTCGCAGCGCTGCCGGGTATGAGTGCAGAAGCGAGGGACTCACCACTTCGGTGTGTGAATCCACCTCGGCGCCGGTCGTCATGTTCGACAGCGGCGGCACAGTTATCGATCTCGGCACCGGCAACTAAGCGCACGCCAGCTCGAACACGCTGGTGTCGGCAAGACGAATGAGCTTGCTGGTAAGCTTGTTCTTTTTTGAATAGACCGTCTTCACCGAGATCTTCATTGCCGCGGCCACTTCCTCTGGCTCGAGCCCATTTCCGTAGTAAAGCTCGACGAAGCGGCGTTCGCAGGGGCTGAAGTCGGAGAGCAACTCGCGCAGATAGCGCCACCTCTCTTTTTGCAGCAGCGACTCGAGCGCACTGGGACCGGTATCGTCGGACGCAAATGTCAGACATTCGTCACTATGAACCACCGGGCGGCGAGCGGTGTAGCGCAGATAGTCGTAGGCGGTGTTGATGGCCAGAAGTCCCAGCCACGAGCTCAGCTTCATTCCACGGGAAGGATCGTAGGCGCGCAGCTTGTGCATGTCGTCGCGCAGCAGTCCGACGCACAGATCGCTGAAGATCTCGCTGGTGTCTTCGTTCGACAAAATCTTCGAATAGCGCCCGGCGACCTTGCTGATGCAGCGAATCATGAGCCCACGAAATCGGCGCAACAGCNNAATCAGAACTTCGTCCAGCAACGCTGGGTCCGACATGCTTTGATAAGATTTTATCGCCATGGGTGCGTCTCCTCGACCGGGGAGAACGCAAGCTTGGGACCGCACCTTGAATGTAGAAAAATCGTGTTAAATCAATTTATTACAAAATATGGAGACCCGGTGTGGCACATCGGACACGCACTTTGTGTCGGAGCAGAAACGTTAGGCGCGCTCGACCGCGTGGTGCCAGCGTAAGAGGTGTTCGTCGACCTGCGATTTGGACATCGCCGGTTTGAAGTGTCGGCTGCGATCGGACTGGCTGAGCTGCGACCAGACCCGCGCGGCGTCGGCGGTGTCCTTCCAGATCTGCGCGCCGATGCCGGCGAGCAGCACCGCGCCAAATGCGGTGGTCTCGACCATCGGAGGTCTGACAATTTCGACGCCCAGCACGTCGGACTGAAATTGCATGAGCAGATTGTTGGCGGAGGCGCCGCCGTCGACCTTGAGCGCCGCCAGCTTCACGCCGGCGTCTTTTTGCATGGCGGAAAGAAGGTCGGCGATCTGTAGCGCGATCCCTTCCAGCACTGCGCGCGCCAAATGCGCCTTGGTCGTGCCGCGGCTGATTCCGCTGATGAGGCCGCGAGCTTCAGGTCGCCAGTGCGGCGCGCCCAGTCCCGCCAGCGCCGGCACCACCACCACTCCGCCCGAGTCTTCTACCGATGCGGCCAGTGCTTCGATTTCCGATGCGCTCTTGATGATCCCGAGCCCGTCGCGCAGCCACTGCACCATGGCGCCGGCGATGAAGGTCGAGCCTTCCAGTGCGTAGACCAGCTCTTTGCCGACGCGCCACCCAACGGTGGTGAGCAGCCCGCTCTTCGACGCCACCGGGCGGGCGCCGGTGTTCATCAGCATGAACGCGCCGGTTCCGTAGGTGCACTTGGCATCACCCACCTGAAAGCAAGCTTGGCCAAACAGCGCCGACTGCTGATCGCCCGCCATGCCCGAGATGGGAACTCCGTCGGGAAGTCCGGCGACATTCTGGGTGGTGCCGTAGATTTCCGCCGAGCTGCGCGCCTCCGACAACATCGCCGCTGGGATGTGAAGGAGCTTGAGCATGCGCTCCGACCAACTCAATGTGCGCAGGTCGAACAGCAGCGTGCGCGACGCGTTCGATACGTCGGTGACGTGAGATTTTCCGCCAGTCAGCCGCCAGACTAGATAGCTGTCGACGGTGCCGAAACAGACCTCGCCTTTTTCGGCGCGCGCGCGTAACCCGGAGACATTTTCGAGCAGCCACTCCAGCTTGGTGCCGGAGAAATAGGGATCGAGCACCAGCCCGGTGAGCTGACGGACTTCGTCTTCCAGCCCCTCTTTTTTGAGCGCGGCGCAGCTATCGGCGGTGCGTCGATCTTGCCAGACGATGGCCGAATGGAGCGGCTTTCCCGTCGACCGTTCCCACACCAGTGTGGTCTCGCGCTGATTGGTGATGCCGATGGCTTTGATGTCCGCGGTCGAAATCTTTCCGCCGGCCAGCGCGTCAGCCAGCGCCCCGACCACCGATTGCCAGATCTCCTCCGGATCGTGCTC
>PLXG01000452.1 GCA_003153195.1 Myxococcales bacterium | reverse complement strand
TTTTCGGCGCGCTCATTTTCGCGGTCCATCCGCTCTTGTCCGAATGCATCAACTATCCGTCGGCGCGCTCGGAGAGTTTGAGCGCGCTGTTCATGCTCGCCGCGCTGGTCTGCTTCACCGATCGCAGCTCGTCACGCACCTGGCTCGGCTCGGCGCTCGCTGCCGCCACCCTCGCTTTCGCGGCCATGTTCGTCAAGATGACGGCGGTGGTCACGCCGCTTCTCTCGCTCGTCCTCATGCGACTCGAGGCGGAAGTAGAGCGCAAGAGCGGAGGCGGCCGTCGCTGGTGGCGCTTCGCCGTTCTCTGCGGTGGAACGCTTGCGGGCGCGGCCATCGTCGCTCGCATGACGCCTGAGACCGCGATCGCAGCGGCGCACGGATTTTCGCGCGAGGTCTATTTCTTTTCCGAGCTCCCGGCGCTGTGGCACTACGTGCGGCTTTTCTTGCTGCCGCTCGGTCAAAGCGGGGATCCGGCGTATCCCTGCGTCACGTCCATCGACCCGGCGGTGATGGTTTCGCTGGCCGCCTGGATCGCGGTCGTCGTCTTTTCGCTCGTCGGTCTGGTCCGTCGCCGCCATCTGGGGCTATCGGTCGTCGCGCTCTGGTTTTTGATCTGTCTGTTGCCGTCGTCGTCGGTATTTCCGCTGGCCGAGATCGCCAACGAGCACCGGCCCTATCTCGCCACCTGTGCGCTGGCGGCGCTGGCGGCCGAGCTCTTATGCCGCTCGCCGCTTCGGTTCGAGCGCGGACAGGTGAGCTCGCTCGCTCAAGTCGCGATGGTGACGGTAACGTTGGTGACGCTCACTCTTTTGCGAAACCGCGTTTGGAAAAGCGAGGAGACCTTCTGGCTCGAGGTCGTGACGAAGTCGCCGTGGTCGGCGTCCGCGCACGCGAACTATGGACGCTATCTACTCGAGCGCGGCGAAATGGTGGAGGCGGAGGCTCACCTGCGAAAGGCGGTCGAGCTCGATCCGGAAAATCCGTTCGCGCTCATCGACCTCGGCCAGTTCTTCTTGCAGCAGGGCCGCGCCACTGATGCGATCAGAGAGCTCGACGCAGCCGTCGCCTCGGCGAAGGATCTATTTTACACGCACTACCACCGCGGCCTGGGCGGGATGCAGATTGGGGAGCCGGCGGAAAAAGTAGCTGGATATTTTCGCGAGGTGATTCGGCAGAGCCCGAGTTTCCCCGACGCACATTATCGACTGGCGCAACTTTATTTGGCGATGGGAGAGGTAGCGGCCGCCCAGCGCGAGGCAGCGCGCGCGATCGAGCTGCGCGGATCGCCCGACGATGAGCAGCTGATGCAGCAGCTGCGTAGCATCGCGCCACGATGATGCGTCGCTCGTTCGTCAGGATCCGCATGCTGCTTCTCTTGGGCGTGATGTCATTCGCGAGCACTGCGTTAGGCCATCCCTGCTCGAACGTCGGCGCTGCGATCGTGGTGCACGTGAGTGAGCGTCGGCTCTGGCTTTGCGACCAAGGTGGCGCGTCCAAAGAGTTCGCGGTCGCGCTGGGCAAAGGTGGCGTGGGCAAGGTCACCGAGGGCGATCAGAAGACGCCGCTCGGAGACTATTGGTTGGGCCAGCCGCGGGCGTCGAAAGAATTCGGCACCTTCATTCCAATCGGCTACCCCACCGAAGAGCAACGTAAGCGCGGGGCGACTGGCGGCGACGTCGGCATTCACGGCCCCAAACGGGGTTTTGCGTGGACGGGCCGAATGGGCACGTGGATCAACTGGACCAGAGGCTGCATCGCCGTCGCGACCGATGCGGCCATTTTAGAAATTGCCGGTTGGGTGCGAGCCCAAAAATCGGTCGCGATCCATATCGAATAATTTCTGTCGGCTGCCATCTACTGTGGGCGAATACCGAGTAGGTAGCTGCCGGTGGCGCCGGTGGGGCTGCTCACACCGATGGTCCAATCAGGCCAGGGAAAGGAGGTATATCCAAACGCGACGGTACGTTGCGCGCCGGTGATGAGTCCTGAGGCGTCCGTCAACGTGTCATGCAAGATGTTGTGGCTGATGTCGAATGGAACCGTCGCGCTCTGCGCCAGCACCTTCACCGGAATCGTAGAATAGACGGTCATATTCATAGGAGCACCGGGGCTGAGCGCCGCCAGCTCATAGAGGTCGACTTCTCCCGCGACGCCGAGCTGACCCGTGATCAGACAGGGCTGGACCGCCGATGCCGTGCTCACGCAATCGCTGAGACTCTGTCCCGGAACGACCGCATGCGTGGTCGTTTGCTCCATGATCACCGCGGCGGCGGCGGTCTCCGCAAAGCTGATGTCGTGTGTCACGGTGGGCCCGCCGGCGAAGTTATGATCGCCCACCACTGCGTACAGCGCCGCGGCTTCGGGTAGGATCAAAGGAATGCTGGCCGTGCTGGCGGATTCAGTCAGGAAACTATCGAAATTCCCACTGGGCCCAAACAACCATCCGACCGGTTCAGCCGTCGACCCGCTCGAAGGGGTCAACGTGATGTCGACGAAACCGGCGCGAAGCACGATCCGATGGCTGTAGGATTTGGTTGCCAGCATCACGCCGAGATTTTGATTTTGGATCGAATCGTCGACTGCGATGGGCGACTGTTCGTTGATGGTGACCGCGTCCAGCGTGCTGAAGTAGTTGGTGGCGGGCTTGCTCATGTACTGGTTGGTTCCGATGAGCTGCACGCCGCCCGATACCGCGAGCGGAGCGATGAGCGCGATCTGGTTGGCGCGGCTGGTGCTGAGCTGCAGGCTATCGATGGTGCTGATTCCCGCACCGGCGATGGTAAAGGTGGCCGGATCGAACGGAATGGGATCGTAGTGAACCGCGGTGGACAAGAACAGGGTCCCCTGCGCCATGCTTCCCTGTGTCAGCACCTCCAGCGGCGGCGAAACTTGAAAGCTCGCCGTGCCGGTGACCGTGCCGGCCGCAGCGGTGACGGTCACATCCCGCGGCCCGAACGTCGCATCCCGATCGATCAGCAGTGTGGCGTGCAGCGAGGTGGCGCTGTCGGCCTTCACACTCGTAACGGTTACGCCGTCGCCGAAATGGAGCGTCGCCTGATCGTCGAGCGGGAACGCTTGCACGGTCACGTCGATTTCGAGCGTGCGGTCGACATAGCCCACGGGTGGAACCACGCCGAGTAGCACCGGGCCGGTGATCTGCGCGAGATCGAGCACGGCCATGTCTACGTCCATCGGATGGCCGGCGTCGCCGCTGGTCGCAGGCGAGCCTCCGCACCCGATCGCCGAAAGCGTTGCGAGAAAAACAAACGGAAGTATCGCGCGCGTACTCATTGGATCTCCAGGTAGATCACATACTCGAAGGGACCGNNCTGTTCGTCGCTGCGGGCATGAGCGACAAGAAGAAGGTCCCAGTGCTGGGCGCGACATAGCTGAAGTTTCCGAGGCGCACTCTGCCGCGCTCTGCTTGGACCTCATTGTTCATGTTCCAGTCGCAGTCGATGTCTGAATCGAGCACCACTTGCAGCGTTTGCCCACTGATGAGCGATACGTTGAACTGATCGACATCGGAAGGTCCGCTGAAGGTTCCGCTGACCAACAGCGGCTTCGTCGGCGTCAAGGTTTGACTCGGCGTCTTGTCGTTCGGTTCGAGCTCGGTAACCTGCTGACCGGCCGGAATCGGAATGACGGTCGGAGTCACACTGTAGCCGTAAAGGGATGGATCGCCTCCTCGCATGTAGCCGTCGGTGGCGATGAAATAGGCGTCGGTGTTTCTGATGGCGGTCACCGGGTAGCGCACTTGCGTGCCCTTGATGATGTTATTGACGACGATGTTCGGCCAGGGTGACGCGAGCCAGTCGTCGAACGTTCCGCTCTCGCCGAACACCATCATGGAAGGCCAGAAGCTGCTGTCGTCATCATTCGGATTCTTCACGTACATCGCCACGGTGGCGATCGCCGGTCCGGTCGCCTTCATCCGGTAGAGCTGGGTCGCGTACGGCTTATCAATATTCTCATTCGGCAGCACGACGCCGGGGGTGAGCATGACGGGCGTTCGCGGCGCAACTTGGATCGGCCCGCCGATGAACGACTCGAATACGGAAGTGGACCCTGCGCCGTTTATTACGTTCACGTTCGGCGTCGCGGGCGCGAGCGGGGCCCACAAGACCGCCGCCGTCACATGGTCGGGCGCGCACTCCGTCAAGAAACTAGTCCAAACCGAGTTGTCGCCCTGAAAGTAGACGTAGGGGGACGAGAAGATGCCTCCCGTGGAGGCGCAGACAAATTGATTTTCGAGATCGAGATCGACCGCATCTAACGTGGCATAGGATCCCTGTGCCATCGTCCCGGATGACCCCGCCGGCGAGGTCAACGTAACCGCCGGTGAAACGGTGAGTCCATTTGTAAACTGGATCGATTGACCGCCGACTTGAGCCGTGACCGAGCGCGGTCCGGTCGCAGCGTTGTCGGCGATTTGAACGTGGACATAGAGCGTGGTGGCGCTGACCACGACCGGCGCATTCGCCGTGATCCCCGCGCCGAAATCTACGGTCGAGGTCGCGTCGATCATCGTGTCGTGGAAGGTGAGCGCCAGATCGGTTTGCCGTCCGAGGAACACGGTCGCCGGATAGATGAGCCCCGCCGAGGGAGGACCCGCGTCCGGCATGGCAGCGTCGGGAATGTTGTCCGGCTCTGGCGCTTGTGCGTGCTCTGGCGCCGGCTTCGAATTTTCGCACGCGCTGGTCGCCACCAGAGAACAGAAAGAGAGACTCAATAGAACTTTCATTCGGGTCCTCATCAGTAGCTCGTGACCGACAGTACGTAAGAGCCCACCGTATTTTTGAGCCCATGCACCACGATGGTCCAACTGGTGTGCGGATCGCGGCTGTATCCCGTGGACGCGCTGCCGGTTCCGGTTTGAATCGAATAGTTCGCAGGATTGATTTTGGGATGACCGAACTCGCTCGAGCTCGTGGCTAGGCTCGGCAGGCTGCCGTCTTGGGCCCACGCTTCGACGGTGCCACTGGCCTGCAGCGAAAGCTCGAGATTGGTAAGTGCGCTCAACCCTGACACGGTGTAGACGTCGGTTTCACCGACGGTGCTGATCTCGCCCTTGAGGACGCATGAAACCAACGCATTGTTCACCACGCAGGTGGGTTCGATCGACTGGCCTGGAACTTGGCTCGGAGCGCCAGCCGTTGCCTCTTCCACGCCGACCGCAGCACTGGTGGTGACGTCGAGGCTGAAGATGTGGTCGGCTCCGGCGCCATCATCGTAGTCGTCCGCAATAATGTAGTATCCAACCGGACCGTAGGAGGGAACGGACACGCTGCCCACCTTGGGTTGACCCGACGTCACCCCACTGACCGCGGCGACTCCAATGTAGTCCTCAGATTTTCCGCCCTCGCCAAAGACCCAAAACTCTGGCCAGAGCAGATTCGACGAGGTGGAGGACATGGTGATCGTCACCAGGCCGGTGACCGGCGGACCACTGTAATGGTAGAGGTTTGGCACTCCGGGCGCGGAGAGCGTTTGTCCGGTCAGAGGACCCGAAAACTCGATGGGAGTTTTCGCGACAACGTTGCTGGTCGGGCCACTGGCGAATCGATCGGTGACCATGCCGAGCGAGCTGTTGCTCCCTTGAAACGTGATCGGTCCGAGGTCCGCCTTCGGCGCCACGATCGCACCGGCGTTGAGGTAAGTTCCAGACAGCGCGCCGTTGTAGATGGGCGAAAGACCGGGCGCTGTGAGGGCGAAAGTCGGATCGAACGCCGTGGATGGATCGAGGTTGGTGACATACAGGTTCAGGAACGCGCCTTGGCTGACGATTGGTGTAATGAGCGAGACCTCCAGCGAGGGAATCACTTGGAACGCGCCTTTGCCGATGACCGACTGACCACTAAAGGAGACGGTGACATCGCGCGGACCGATGGTCGCGTCGGCGGCGATCACTAGGGTTGCGGTGAGTGAGCCTGGTGCGGTCGCGGCGATCTGACCGACCATGATGCCTTCACCAAAGGTGGCAGTCGCGCTTGCATCGGCCATCAAGTTCTCGAGGAGAATCTGCACCTGAAGTTGGCGATTCAGTGCGCCGGCCGACGGGTTGACGATCCCGAAAGAGGGCACGTCCGTTGGCGAAGCCGTAGGAGTGTCGGACATCGGCGGCTCGGCGATCGGCTCGCGGGTCTGCGAATGTGTGCAGGCTCCTAGGATGAAAACGATCGCGACCAGCGCGTGCGGTAAACGCATTGATACTCCTACTCATGGGGTGATCTCGGTAACTCACCTACACTGGGACGAGTTCGTCAGGAATGTTACAAACCGACTTGAGATGCGCTCTATCGTTTCAGCGGGACGGGTTTGAGGATGAGGTGGGGTCTGCAAATACCTCAGTATCGGGCGGTCAGCGAGTCCTGATAAGGCCCGCTGCGCACCAGGCCCGGATTAGATGCGCCATCGCCGCAAGCGCCGCCGCCGTGGTAGGTAAACCTCAAGCGTGAGCTGCGCGCCGCGTTTGATGGTGGTCATCGCCGCAACGGTGTCGCCGCATCCCGAAACCACCGAGGCCGGAAGCGTGGTGCTGCAAACCACCGGGGCGCTACCGCCGCAAGCGCTGAAACCGACCAGAGTGGCGCAGATTAATTTTCGCATTCCATCTGTACCTCCCAACGTAGCCGGGATGCAAAATCAATAGGTCCGCGTCCAGCTATGGTGATGGCCGAGCGAACACTCGCGATGTACAGTCACATCGGCAGACGTTCATGAAGATCTTGCATATCGCCGCAGGGAATCTCTTTGGGGGAGTTGAGTCGGTGCTGGTCACTTTGGCGGAGCAGCCGCAGGGCCGCATCGAGCACCACTTCGCGCTCTGTTTTCCCGGCCGACTTTCCGAGGAGCTCAGGAAGGCCACTCATCGAGTCCATTCGTTGGGATCGGTTCGGCTGCGCTATCCGTGGCGGGTTCGTGCGGTTCGCAAGCGGCTGGCATCGCTGCTCGAGCGGCAACAGTTCGACGCGGTGGTCTGCCATTCGAGTTGGTTGATGGTGGTGTTTGCGCCGGTCGTGCGCGCGAGTCGACAGCGACTGCTGTTCTGGGTGCACGATCTCCTGTCGACACGCAGTTGGCTCGATCGATGGAGCCAACTCGTTCGGCCCGATTTGATCATCGCCAACAGTGAGTTTACCGCCAAGGCTGCGACGCTGCTGTTTCCCGGCACGCCGGTTCAGATTTTCTACTATCCGGTCGCGTCTTCGCTGTCGCGCTTGAGCGGCGATGCGGCGGCGGTCCGCGCGCGGGTTCGTGCCAGCTTGGGCGCACCTGAGGACGCGGTCGTGATCATCGCGGCCTGTCGGCTGGAGAGATGGAAGGGCCAGACTTTGCTGATCGCCGCACTGGCTCGTTTGCGTGCGCATCCTGGATGGCAGTGCTGGATCGCGGGCGGAGTCCAACGTCCGCACGAGCAGAAGTTGCTCGACGATCTGAAGGAGCAGGTCAAAGCCGCCAAGATCTCCGATCGCGTTCATTTTCTCGGTCAGCGCTCGGACGTTCCCGATCTTCTGTGCGCAGCGGACATCCACTGTCAGCCCAATACCGGTCCGGAGCCATTCGGCATCGTCTTTGTAGAAGCACTGTCGGTGGGGCTGCCGGTGGTTTCGACGCAGATGGGCGGCGGTGCCGTCGAGATCATCGAACCGAGCTGTGGATTTCTGGTGCCAGCCGATCCCGAATCGGTGGCGGGTGCGCTCAGACGCCTCATCGACAATCGAGAAGAACGCGTGCGAATGGGTGAACGGGGTATGACCCGGGCGCGCGAGCTTTGCGATCCCACCACGCAGGTAGGTCGGTTCGAGCGCCTGCTCGGTGCGGAAGAGAACAACGCGAAGTCTGAGGTGGTTCGTTCGACTCGATCGGGCGAACGCTGCATGAAGGTGCTGCACATCGCTGCGGGAAATCTATTCGGCGGAGTGGAGTCGGTGCTGGTGACCTTGGCGTCGCAGCCCCAAGGGAGCATCGAGCACCACTTTGCGCTCTGTTTTCCCGGCCGACTGTTGCAAGAGCTCGAGAAGGCGACCGATCGAGTGCATTCGCTTGGGCCGGTTCGACTGCGCTATCCGTGGCGGGTTCGTGCGGTTCGGCAGGGACTGGCATCGCTGCTTGAGCGCCAGCAATTCGACGCCGTCATCTGCCATTCGAGTTGGTTGATGGTGATGTTCGCAAAGGTGGTGCGCGCGAGCGGGCCGCGACTGCTGTTCTGGGTTCGTGACCCGCTCTCGATGCGCAGCTGGCTCGATCGATGGAGCCAATTCGTTCGGCCCGATTTGATCGTCGCCAACAGTCAATTTACCGCGAAGGCTGCCAAGCTGCTGTTTCGCGATACCTCGGTGGAGGTTGTCTACAATCCGGTCGTGCTTTCGCCTGCGCGCGTGTCGGGAGATCGATCCTCGGTGCGTGCGCGTGTTCGCGCGAACTTGGGTGCACCGAAAGATGCGATCGTGATCATCGCAGCCTGCCGACTCGAACGGTGGAAGGGCCAAGATCTTTTGATCCAGGCACTGTCGCGTTTGCGCGCACATCCTGGGTGGCACTGTTGGATTGCCGGCGGGGTTCAGCGGCCGCATGAGCAGAAGTTCTTGCGTGAGCTCGAAGATCTCGTGAAAGCGGAATCGATGTCCGATCGGATTCAGTTTCTCGGACAGCGTTCTGATGTTCCCGATCTGCTGTGTGCGTCGGACATCTACTGTCAGCCCAACACGGGACCGGAGCCCTTTGGCAACAGCTTCGTCGAGGCGTTGGCTGCGGGGCTGCCGGTGATCACGACGCAGATGGGCGGTGCCGTCGAGATCATTGAACCGAGCTGTGGGCTCCTCGTTCAGGCAGATCCCGATTCGGTGGCAGGCGCGCTCTCTCGTCTCGTCGACGATCGAGAAGAGCGGATGCGCATGGGACAAAATGGTGTCACTCGCGCGCGGGCGCTGTGCGATCCGGCCACGCAAGTCGGCAGACTCGAGGCACTGGTTAGAGCTGCAATATGATCGACGGTGCTGCGCGACGGTGTCGAAGAACCTCCGCACCCGACGAGCATCGCTCCGCTGGCGAGAAGCGAGCCCGCAAACCGAGTGAGCCTATGCGGGTGTTCAGCCGGATCAGGTTTTGCTCATGGGTGCGCGCGAGCTCCTCTCGCTTGGCGGCGTAAAGATGATGCTTTGCATGGTTGGCGTGCTGGCTCTCAGTAATTTTCCGATGACCGACGTCGACGTTTACAAGAATATTGCTCTCTCTTCGAAACACCAGGAGTGCTTCAATTTCATTAGAAAGCAAACGGAAGAGAGCAGCAGCATTTATACCAACGCCAATCCTCCGTCGACGATCGCTTGGTACAAGAAGATCTGACTACTTCGTTTTGATCACGTATTCGCGATCTTTCGCTTTGCTCTGATCACCGAAAGTGTCGGTGTGCGACTTCACATGAAAGCTGCCCGGCTGCCCTTCGACCGGAGTGAGCGTCCGCTGGCGGAAATAGACTGAATCAGAGACTTGCGGATTCACCATGTGATTCTTCTCCGTGTAGATCTGCGATCCAGAGACCGAGACGGTGCGACCTGTGCCTTTGAGCACGGACAGTCCATCGAGACCGCCGATCTGCGTCGCTTGATAGGAGCTCTTGCCGCTTTGGGCCTCTACGCTGCCAGAATTGACCTTGATGTTCATCTCCTCGCCGCGCTTTTCCGCGTTCGACAGCTGGCGCTGCGCGTCTTCGTGAATTTTACCAGGCATCGCTTTGATCGAGGCCGGTGCGTTCAGTTGGCCGAGCTTGATATCGACTACGGTCCTCGCTGTTTGTCCTCGCTTGAGCACTCCTTGGGTAATGGGCGCATCCCCGGCGGCCATCACCGGGAGAGAGAAAGCGAGCAGCGACGTGGTCAACAGCGATTTGAACATGATGGGTCCCTCTTTTCGCTCCTTGCGTTGCAAGAGCGATTCCACCTCTAACTAGGCAATTAGTAAGCGGTACAGGAATAGGTGGGACTGCCGTACTCAGCAAATGGTGGCCACAGAGGCCAGTTCGGCGCCTTGTTGCCGGGACCCGCTCTAAACACCATTTCCTTCGCACGCATCTTGAGTCGGGTAGGGGCCACTTGGATCAGACCACGAACTCGAGCCTGCCGAACCCGCCGCCGCAGCCGAACGAGCTGAACCAGCCCTCACGTGCGTGCTAGCCTGGCCTCCGGTCCCTTTGGATTTCGGCGCTGGAGTGGCCGGCTTCCAAACGGTCGGTGCGGTGACCACGTCGGCGACGTCGCCGTTTGGCATCGTCACATCTGACGGATGCGCGAGTTGCGAAAGGACCATCGCTTGATCCACCGGCAGTGCGGCCGAAAGATCGCTGAGGCCGGCCTGGCCGGCGTCGGCGAAGAGAGTGCTGCCGTCCTGCGCGACGTAGAGTGCGAGCTGATTGCCGGTCGCCGTCGTGTCGAACGCCGGGACATAGATCTTTACCTGCTGCGCGCCGCTGTTCGCGTCGACATAAGAGAGATCGAGATAGCCGTGCCGATCCATCCATGCGCCGGGCGAAAAGACGATCATGAGCGGACCTGCGCCGGTCGCGCCGACGGTCGAAGCGAACGACAGCGGTGCGTCGGACGTCTGCGCGAGTGAGAAGAGCTTGGTGCCGTTGGCGAAGAAGTCGATCTGCGCCGGCTCGCCCGATTTGAGGCGCGCTGACACGCGCGTGATCGACACGAGGTTGAGCGCAGCCGGCGCGTAGTCGGGCGGGCTGCAGCTCGCGTCGGAGTGGAGCGCGGTCGCGCGAAAGAACGTGAGCTGCGAGCTGCCATTGCCCACATAACTGAACGCACCGCTGTCGTTACTTACAGCAGTAGATGCCCGAGGATCCAGACGAGTTGAAGCTGCACAGGCTGCTGGGTGAACCGCCCGGGCAGTCGCAGATCTTGGTGGTGCCCGCCTTATCGCTGCAGTAGCTCTGGATCATCTGCGGATCGGTGTAGACCTCGCTCAGGCACTTGCTCATATCGCTGCAGTCGGCGGTTCCGCCGGTGGTGTTGTTAGTTGTGGTGCTGGTGGTGACGAGGCAGATCTTGATTCCGCTCGCGTCGCCGGTGTCGATACACACGAAGCCGTCGAAGCAGTTGCCGTTGGTCGTGCAGGTGTGGGCGCAGAAGCTGCCGCTCGAGCTATCGACACAAGCGCCCTGCGTACCGCAGTCGCCACCGGTGCATTGTTGGGAGCAGATTCCGGCTTTATTTTGCACGTTGGCGTTGAGCACGAGACAGACGCCGCCCGAACAGCTCGCTGCCGCAGCTTGCGTGTCGCCGGCGCAGGCACCGCCAGTGAGGGTCTTACCTTGTGCGTCGACCGGGTGCGTGGGGCCGTCGCCACCACAGGCGGCGAGCAATACGAGGATCGTTATCAAGCGAGTCATGGCACATTTCTTACCGGGCACCACAACCGAGGTCAACAATCATCTCGTCCCAACGCTGAAGGATCGATCTGATCGTGATGCCTACCGTGTGTGGATGACGCCCGCCGCTTTTCACGAGCTCGGTCGCGTCGTGCGCCGCCCAGGTTCGCCGGTCCTCCCCGAAATAACCGGCAAAGGCTTTGTGTCCCCAGGGTGCCATGGTCGGATGTGCAATCGGCGCGAATGCCGACAGCGATCGACGAACTTTATGGAAACGGAGTAGGCGGCGTCGCTTCGCCGTAACCATTCGATCCCCAGCCCGCAGGTGCGCTCTAGGTGTCCGGCGAGTCAGTGGCTACTGAGCAGCCGAATCACGTCTGCGAGATGGGATCCCGTGGGAAATTCTTCTCGATACCGATTCCAGGTGGCGAGGGCCTCCTCGCGATGTCCCAGCTCATTTTGACAGAGTCCGATCTGGTACAGAGATTCATCCCGCGATCGCATTCCCGCCTTGGCCGCATTCAAAGTGGCTTGGTATGCGGTCAGCACGCGATCGGAACAGCCGAGATCTGAGCGCAATAGGTTTGCCACGATCAGTCTCACCTCCGCAGACCGTTCGTCGGATCGGAAGGGAAAGCGCTCGGCCTCGACCAACGCTTCGTGGTTTCGCCCTAGCCTCAAAAGCTCGCTTAAGATGCCTTCCGCCGCTTCACGCGCCAACGCGCCGTCAGAAAACTTTTGTCGATAGGTTCTCCAATAAGACAAAGCGCCAGCAGAATTGCCCTCTTCTTTGGCGATGAGCCCCAGCGTGTAAAGCGCATTTTGGGCTCGCAATCCACTGCCGTGCGTTTCGTCCTGGTAACATTTTTTTTCTTCCTCGACGGCCAGCTCGGCGCAAACATCGGCATTCTCCGCCGGGGAAGCTGCCGCGACCTCTTTCATCCGCGGCTGCAGTCGTGAGTCATCGCTCTCGATTTTTTCGCCAGATTCGAGAACCACATTGCGTCCCTGGCGCTCGACGCTCAGCGCTCCCTCTTGCAGATTCACCGTCGAGCTCTGCACCTCGACTTCCACGCGGAATCGACCGCTGGCCACGATCACCTGTAGATGCGGCGTCACGACGATCAGAGGAGCGCCTCGGTCTCGCTTCTGAATTCGCGCGACCATCTCTCCGCGATCGAGAAAGATCTTGGGCCGCGAATCCGTCGTCAGCGCACCGAGCGAGAGTCGGTAGCGAGTCCGATCGGTCACCTCCATCGTTCCGAACGATCCCAGATCGACCAACCGCCTGAGCGATGCCGAAGATCGCAGAACCTCGGTCGGCCGCGACGTAACCGGCGGTTCCGAATTTGCGACGACCGGTCGTTCCGAATTTGCGACGACCGACGGCAGCGGCGACGGACTTCTGGCCCCACGCACGTAAAGAAAGACCAACGCCGGAGCCGCGACCAGCAGCGCCCAGCTTAGCGGACGTCTTAGCGGACGTCTTAGCGGACGTCCTAGCGGACTTCGACTGCCCAGCAGACGCCGACTGCCGAGTGGAGCTCCCTTTGCGCTCTTTTCAATTCGATTCCAAAGCGCCGATCGTTCGGCTGAAGTCCAATTCTTGGGTTCCTGTCCTGCCTGTACCAGGCCGATTTCACCGAGATCTCTGGGGCTGCGCGACCCACAGCATCATGCCCGGGGACGGACAACTCGACTTTTGCGCCAGCCTCGGGCGGGCGGAATGACTCCATCCTCGTGTGTCTTTCGAGCGGGTCCCCGTACACGGGTGAAGCCTCGATCGGCCTCAACGTCATGGGGCACGAGTACCAGCACGGCGTGACGCGCTACACCCAGAACCTCTTTTCGAAGGGGCAGCCCGGCGCGCTCGACGAGTCCCTGAGCGATATCTTCGGTGAGTTCATCGCGCACGACACGCCATCCGTCGGCTCCCAATGCATCTTCGGAAAGTCCCCTCACAACAATCTTCCACTCACGGCAGTCATGAGTGGTCGACTAAAAAAACTTCCATCAGACTACCTGCCGTGAGCCCGTGTCGTTCCGTCGAATTCCGATGCGTCGCAGCAAAGGCGTGACAAAAAATGGAGACTTGCGATATGTCACATCTGACATATACTAAAAACATGGTGCTAGATAAGCCCCTAAGCTGGCTGCGCGGCGAAATCAAAACGCCGCCATTTTCGCCAGGGGCACGGATTGAGGTCGGCGTGTTGTTGAGGCGGCTACAGCGAGGCGAGAAGCTGACGATGCCGCAATCTCGGGCGATGCCGGCGGTCGGCGCGCGCTGTCACGAGCTCCGAATCAGTGATGACCGGCGCGAGTGGCGCATCATTTATCGAATCGATGGAGATGCGATCGTGATCGGGGATGTGTTTCCCAAGACAACTCAGAAGACGCCGAAGTCGGTGATTGATACGTGCAAGCGACGGTTCGCTCAATACGACCGCGATAGCGAAGGAGACGCGCGATGAAGGAGAGTAAAAAGAAAGCACTCGAGAAACGCGGCTGGAGCGTCGGCAGCGCGAAAGATTTTCTGAAGATGACCGATGAAGAGGCGGCGCTCATCGAGCTCAAACTGTCACTGGCCGAGAACCTCAAAACGCGACGCCAGAAAAGTCATCTATCGCAAGAGCAACTCGCGAAGCTCTTGGACTCGAGTCAATCGCGCGTGGCGAAGATGGAAGCCTGCGATCGCTCGGTCTCGATCGAATTGCTCCTCAGAGCCCTTTTGCGTCTGGGCGCCACCCGCCGTCAACTCGGGGCGATCATCTCGAAAGCCGCGTAGGACCGGTCAACTATGAAAACCTTCAAAGCTCCGTGGGACGGATTGCTCATCGGCATTTCCACGTTCTCGACCTTGTTGTGCTTGGGCGTGGCCGTTGTGGCTTTGAAAATAGGTGGCGTTGTACCGTTCGTAGTGAGCCTGATCCGACGTTGACGCTGATTATGGGCTGCGCGCATTATACCGTTCGCGGTTACACCATTTTACCGGACGCCATTTTCGTGCACCGTCTGAATTGGGACAAGCGCCTGCCGCTGGCCGGTCTGCAATCCGTTCGCGTCGAGCCGAACGCCATGCGCTGGAACCTCCGTACCTTCGGGAACGGCGGTTTCTTTTCGTTTACCGGTTATTTTCGCAACAAACTTCTGGGTTCTTACCGAGCCTTCATCACCGACCGAAAGCGAACTGTCGTGCTTAAATTTACCGAAGGCACGATCGTCGTTTCGCCCGACGCACCCGAGGACTTTGTCCGTGCGGTCGTCGCATCTCAGTCCTGATGTGCGGCGTGACACCGTGAGACTCTTGGATGGCAACGGCAACCTGACGGCAACACAGCACGGTGAGACCCGCCGGTCTGAAAAGGAAAAGTAGTGGAGGCGCCGGGAGTCGAACCGCGTGTCTATTGAGGCATGATCCGAAACGCGCGCGAGCAACCCGCGGTGGGGTGAATGCTCGAGGCAGTGCCGAGAGCAGAGGGGACGGGACGCCTGCATGCTGGCGATCAGTAAGTGCGAACGCGCCTGCAGATAGGGCGCGAACAAACGAGACCAAGTAATCGGGACACTCTGTCCCGTCGCGCTGAGTCCTGTCGTCCTCCAATCCAACTCCTGGCAATGTTGATCAACAGCTTAGCTGTTGGCGCGACAGTTGCTCTCAAGAGCTGTCATGATGCGATGGAAAATTGTGGCGCTGTTATTCTTGGGTGCTTGCGGCGATGCGGCGAGCGAGGATGCCTTGTCGATGGATTCGGCGGGCGATGGAAAAGCGGACGGAGTCGCTAACTCCGACAGCGCTGGGCAGCTGTGGCTCGACCGAGCTTCCGGCCCGATCTCGCCAGCCCTGGCGACGAACTTGATGCGCAGCGCGTTCATCTCGTACGACATCTTTCTCGGCGCGGGCGAGAAGGTCTTCGTCGATTTTCCCGCTCAATATACCCAAGTAACCTCCTCTCCCTCAGTGTCCATTCGCCAAGGATGGCAGAGCATCTACTACGACGTGCTCTCCAGCACCGCCTCCCGCTTGTCCGGGACATTCACCGCGCCGGTCGACACCGTCTACAATATCCTCGTTGCCAAGAAGAATTTCCCAACCAACGGCGTGGCCGCTCCTGGACTTACGCTCAGCAGCCAAAACAACAAGCAACAGGACGCGACGATGCGCCAGCTCGCAAGCGACACCGGTCCCGGCTTTCAGTTCGCCGGCACTGGATGGGCCGATTCTGTCGTGGAGATCAGCACGGATGCGCTCCACCAGGATTTTGTCGACGCCTACGGGACGTATGCCGGGATGGGTGAGCTGAGCCAGGTCTGGAGCGTCACGAAAGACAGTCAGGCCATCGGCTATGTTGCGAAGTACGCTGCCGCAGTCGTGTTCTTCGGCGTCAATGGCAGTGCCCTCTTATCGCAATGAACTCCTTCATTGTGATCCTCCCAGAAAAAACCTACGGGACGATGGTCTTGGTTGCTGTTACCATCGGGGATGTAGAGTCGTAAGCGTTTCGCGCAGACGCCCGGAAAAAGGGACAGCTTGTCCCGATCTTCGAGGGAAGCCCCCCAGCTGTCCTCGAAGCTCGAAGCGCGCTCGCAGCAATTTCAACGCTTAGCGACACCTCGGCAAGGTGCGCCGATTGCTAAGACAGTCTTACATCACAATCTGGAGGGGATTCGTGAACCTTACAAACCTGTCACTGCTCATGGTACCGGCGCTCGCATTCCTTGCGGCGAAGGGTGTTGCTGAAGAGGGATCGGTGCAAGAGAAAGGCTGGCATCGCCTGACAGACGACATGGCGAACGGTCGGCCGTTTCTCTCAGAAGGAAATAATTCCGCGCATCCCGATTCGGACATCAAGGCGGCTCATGAGGCACTCATCAAGTCGCTCGGTCATGACATCGAGTTTGTGTTCGACTGGAAGAGCTACAAAATCGAGGAGTGGGTCGGTCAGGAGATTGGCGCCGGCCGCCGCACGAAAGAGTATACCGCTGCCAGCGTCTGCACCGGAGGACGCGACGGAATACTCGAGGCACTGGTGAGCGTCGCGACGGACAAAGGGTTTGCAGACTACAAATCCGCGCTCACCAAGATCAAAACCATCACTTGTCATTCGAAGAGCTGCGAAGATCTGCCGCGATCGACCGACATTCCGGGCGATGCGACCGCCGGATATGAATACAAGCTTTCGCGGGACAAGACGAACATCGACGTCTCGTCCTGCGCGTCGTATCTGAAGATGGGCAGCGGCGACGAGCAGCACGGAATTCACGCGCTCAAGTTTCTCAAGCAAAAACTCTAGTATTCCACTGGGCTTACGGATAGGCCGTTCTGTGCGGATTTCCAACTGGCGGCGACGTGTTGAGCTCGACCGATTCCGGCGCAACTTGGATCGACCGAGGCCATTCGTCCAGCTGGTGCGGCGTGGCAGGCTTGGCGGATTTGAGCACACTGGTGCTGGTGAATTACAGCCCCGGCGACATCTGGAGTGTCTATTGACGATGAGCTATTCGTTCACGACGTCCATGAACATGTCCGCGAGCTTTGCGTGTCCAATCGGATTCGGATGGATGCAGGTCAGGTCGAACCACAGTGGAGCTCCCGGTCCGCGAAAACAGAGCGTGGTCGGGTCGTCGTGGTGATAGCCGTGTCCGCAAAACTGTTCGAGCATGAAGATGACGTCGACCTGGTAATCGACCGCTGCCTTTACGAACTGTTCGTTGAAGTGCACGAACTCGGCGGGAAAGCTCGGCCCCGGCGGCTTCAGGCCGGCGAGCGCAGCGACGGGACAGGAGTTGGTATCGCCGGTGCCATCGGTGAATTCGTACAGGTTGCCATAGATGAGATAAGAGCCTTTGGGAAACTTGGATGGATCCTTGATCCAGGCGATCGCATTGCGGAGCTGCTGAACGTTGTTGTCCATGCCGGCGAGGATCGTCGCATCGTCGACTCCTTGGGCGGATTGATTGCGCCAACGATTCACGTCATTTCCGCCGTCGGTCATGATGACGAGCGTGGTCTTTTGCTCGGGCAAAAACGGAAAGCACAGCGATAGCTGCGAAGTGCTCGAGCTCACCAGAAGATCGTTCACGTTGGCGCCCCAGGCGGCACAGCTCGATACCTCAATGTTGGCTCCGAACTTTTTCTGCAGATCGTCGAGGAGAATCGAGCGATAGAACTGATCGAGCGGAGTAGGCGGAGTGCCGGCGGTGATCGAGTCGCCGAGGAACACCACCTTCTGTACGTTCTTGATGTCCTGCTGATTAGTGCCCTGGCAATGGCTGCCATAAGTGGGATGGAACTGGTCGTAGTTGGGTTCGACCGCGCCGGGCGGGAGTGAGGGAAGATTTGCAAAGCAAAGCTCGCGGAGCGTCGTCGGCGTGCCCTGGTCGTTCGCGGCATCGACGCGCGCTTGGTTCAGGTCGGCTTCGTCGGTTGTGCTCGGCAGCGGCGAGGTCGCCGCTGCGTCGCCGGGCGTGGAATGAAAAGGTGCCGCAGCGGAACACGCGGTGAAGGTTCCAACGATCACGAACAGGCGTGCACGGTTCATCGATGCAAAATAACTTCTTCGCGCGCGAAAGAAAATGACGATTAATCATAACCGCATGAATGTGTTTATGAAAATGGGACAAGATGTCCCCGATTAAGCCGACGCCAAAGCCTTGCAGACTGCCGATGCGGTCACCGGCACGCTCCTCGACATCAAGGTCTAAATCAAGGCGTCTTCTTCTGGGAATGAGCATCGAATTCACTAGAAGCGTTCTTCTGCGGTGTACGCTCATCAACTGTGGAGTATTGCTGGTGTGGTTTCTGGTTTTCGTGTTTGCGCATAATTGGATGCAGCGCGTCCACTGTAAATGGTTTCACCTGACGCGTGAACCGTTCGACGCCCTTTTCGGTGTGAGCCTCGGGACCGTGCGAAACTGGGAACAAGGGCGGCGGCATCCCGAGGGACCTGCGCGAGCGCTGCTTGCGGTCATCAACAAGGCGCCGAAGGCGGTGATGGACGCGCTCGGAGTTGGGCGCCGTGGCAACAAGGCCGCATAGCGTTTTTGTCAGACCGCGGCGCCGTTGGTACCGTGCGCCTGACGCTTCGACTGACTGACAAGATTTAGAAAAGATCGGGCACTCGAGGTCGAAGTTCCCAATATTCGAGCAATGAGCGTGCCTCGAAGCAGTCATGCCGACAAGGCTGATTGCCCCTGACCTCGCAGCTCGCCGAGCTTTGTGAGAACCGCAGCGACTTTGATTCTCCGCCGGAATGGGATCACAGCCACGCCGGGAGGCATCGCGACATCCGAGCAATTGGAAAGCTCTTCGACGCACAAAATCAGGTTTTGGACTTTGACCTGCCGGTACTGGCGCAGCTTTCGCTCGATGTAGTCCGGCGTCCAGAATCCGACGATCTCGATGAAGCATTCGAGGTCGGAGTGCCGATCGCGAGCGACAAAATCTGGGAACAAAAGCGCATTGCCCAGTGGAAGTGGCTCGGGTTCGCGGACCAAGCTCCAATCGCGGGTGGCGCGACAGAAATCCTTTGCGAATCGCTCCTCGAGTAGGCTGTCGAAGTGCTTCGGCTGCGACGACGGCATGATCGGCGCCCCAGTTCTGAGCCTTAGAGATCCCGCGCTGCCGATTGGAGATTGGCCTCGCCCGACGGCGCAGTCAGCATCCAGCCAGAATCGATCGCACCATGCGAGAAGCGGCACGATGTCGCCCAGCCTGCGACCATAGACCAGCGTTCGCCGGAATAACGAATATGGTCCGGAGATGTCGATCACCGTTTTCCCGTCCTGCTTTTCGACTGTGCACATGAGTCCCCGCAAGCGAGCATGCCGCACCACTGGCCGTGCTTGACCATCGAGTCGCAATCGTACCCGACCCGCTCCAGCGAGAAGCGCCTGAACGATAGAGAGGTTGAGCCGCAAGCAAAGCTCATTCAGTGAGGGCGGAGAGTATTTACCAAGCCGTCGCTCGCCCGGAACATCCGCGAACAATGCTTGCTCGACCTGCGACGCGGACAATTTGAGCTTGGCGCCGCATTTCTCAAGAATCGTGGGCCGATCGGTGTCACGTGCGGCGGCAGCCAAGAACACGGCTCTTCGAATCCGCCGCGGTGCCTCAGGGATCGCACGCGGCCAAGTTCGCCAGAGATGCTCACGCGCCCACAGTCGCTTCCGTGGATTGGTGATGCGCTCATCTTCGAGATTAACCAATGCTTCCTCGAGCGTGCGCTCGGCCTCGCCGACCATGTGGCTGAAGCATTCGAGTAGCGAACGCAGGAAGGGATGGTCCGCCTCCGAGAAGAAGCACGGGATGATCTCCTGACCGCAAGTGTCAAAGGGGATTGGTACTGGCATGAAGCGCGGCCCTCCGTCGTTGGGACTGAAAAGTTTCGTTGGTCTCTCGAGTCACGAGCTCGTAAATGAGAGCTCGATCTTTTTCCGGCGCGGGCCGAAGCAGCCGACCAATGCGTTGAACATGTTCGCGTTCGCCGAGGGTCCCGCCGACGATGATCGCGAGGTCTGCGTCCGGCACATCGATCCCTTCGTTCAGCACGCGCGCGGACACCAACGCGCGCAGTGATCCATCGCGAAATAGCGGAAGAACATCCTGTCGCTCGCTCCGACCAATGTCACACGTGAGCGGCATGATCAGGTGATCCTTGGCGATCGCGTACGCGGTCGCGTTGTCAGCCGTGAAAACCAGAATCCTTGCACCGCGATGGCGCAAAAGAATGTCGCTCACTGCGGCGCGCTTGGCCTCGGTCCACGAGGAGAGCTCGCGAGCCGAGCGATGGGCTTTGAGCGCCTGACGGCCTTTGCTGCTCTTCGACGCGAAGCGGACGAAGTCCTCCCAGCGCGCGTCCGGGTTGCGAAGACGAAACGGCTGAAATACCTCGCGGAACTGGGATATCAGCGTTTGATAGCGACGGCGTTCATCGAGCGTCAGGTCGAGTCTCAGTGTCACTGTGTCGAAGTGGGCGAGAAACTTCCCCGTGAGGTCTTGGACCGTCAGCCGAAAGACCTCTTCACCGATCATCTGATCGAGGACACCAATATTTGCTGGTGGTGTTGCGGTGAGTCCCAAGCGAGCGTCCGCAAGAGACATCTCGAGAACCTCATCTCGGATGCCCGATCCGAAATGATGCACCTCATCAATGATCAACAGATCGAACAGATTCCCGAGTCGATCGATGTGGCGGTATGCGCTCTCGAAAGTGGAGACAGTGATCGGCTGCGGATCGAACTGCCCATCGCCAAGACGGCCGATTGCGCCTCGATAATACTTTTGGATCTCGTCATGCCACTGGTGAAGAAGCGCCCTCGTAGGAACCAGACAGAGGGTGGTCAGCCCCAGTTTGGCCATCGCGGCGATCGCGGTCCGTGTTTTTCCGCTGCCGGTGGGCAGCACGATCAAGCCGCGCTGTCCCGCCATTTCCCAAGCGGAAAGAGCCGCCTCTTGATAGGGACGAAGGTCAGGCGCGATCCACGCGTCCGGATGTCGGCCAGCCGGACGGCTTTCGTCCGACAATCGGACGCCGCACACATCAGCATGTCTCAGCAGATCGCGATGCCGAAATGCCGGAGACCGGTAATTGGAGCTGCGGAAATCCCAAGCGATCCCAGGCCACTCGAGAGGGCGAACCTCGGCCGGCACTTCGTCGAGAATCAAGGTTCCGCGATCGTAGATGAGTCTCACGCGTGCGAACGCCATCAATAAATGTGCCGCTGATTGGTCGCGCACCTTAGAGCCTATCCCAGTAGGACTCCCGTCGCCGCGCTTGCTGCGCACCTCGCCTGCTTCGTTGCTCCTCGCTTTCATACCGACGGGTATGCGCGCTCGTCGCGCCTCGCAGTCGAGGTTGCTCGCTGCGCCCGGCTCGGTCCGTCCTACTGGGATAGGCTCTTAGGACTGCGAGCAGTCTCTGAAAAATCATGCAGGACGCGATCTTGGCCCGATCGTTTCAATTCTCCGACGGCAAATGACATCCGAGCTGTTCCGCAACGTCCCACATCGAAGCGAAGGACAACAACCCCGCCGTCGGCGAGCAGTACGAACGAGAATTACGTCAATCGATTCTCGATGGCACATTCGAGAAAAAGGAGGTGGAACGGCCACCAAAATTGGCCGAGTTTGATCGTGAGTTCATGACGACCTATGTGATCGCAAATAACAAACCAAGTACGCTTCAGACAAAGAAGGTGATCTTGCGTGCGGCGATCGTGCCGTTTTTCGGTGAGATGCGCCTCGACGAAATTGGTTCTCGTGAAATCGAACGCTTCAAAAGTAAGTTGCTCGACCAAGAGCTAAAGAAAAAGAGCATCAACAACTACCTCTCGGTCCTTCGCCGGATGCTCACGTTGGCAGTTGAATGGAATCTTCTCTCGCATGTTCCACCCGTGAAATGGTTCAAGCGCCCGCCATCGGAGTTCGACTTTCTCGATTTCAGCGAAGCGGAGCGGCTGATCGCTGCCGCCGACGAGGACAGCCGTCCAATGATCGTCACGGCACTCAAAACAGGGATGCGGCTCGGTGAGCTGTTGGCCGTGCGGTGGGAGGACGTGGACTTGGTGGCAGGCCGCATCATGGTTCGACGAGCAGTCGCACGCGGTATCGTCGGAACACCGAAGAGTGGACGCACGAGAGAGATTCCACTTTCCGAGGACTTGCTACGTGTACTCAAAGCGCATCGTCATCTGCCAGCGCACGAATGTTGGCGTGGTCGGGGAGCGGCGGCAGCGATGCCTCTGCTCCGATGACCCGTGCAGCGTCTTCAATAATACATCAGGGGAGCGGTTGAGAGTTTCTGAGTGTCTCAGAATCCGTGAAGCGTCGGCACGAATGAGATAGCCTTTGACCACTTGGATATCACCCTCGACCGACTGATCTCGGACGGCCATCTTTATCTCCCGGAATATGGCGGCGGACTCAGCAATCATTTTTCGATGAACCTGATCGCGCTGGCGAGATTGAGAGAGCTGGCGACTTTACCTTCCGAAGCGTTGACGACCTGGGCGGACTCCTATCGTTCGCGTCTCGAGACTCACGACTAGTCACGCCTTGCTCGAAATCTTCGATCGCATTCCTTCCATCGATCGGGCGCCGCTTTCACGAGGTTGGATCGACTTTGTCGATGGTCAGGGCCTAAAACCTCGAACTCATCCAGCGTAGGCCACGTGCGTGTCGGCGACCACCCCGTAGTAACTCCTTCCAGAACCGGCGGGAGAACAGTTCGCGCCGGTCGACCGCGCGCCGGCAGCGTGATCGGCATTGGCAAAGTTCGTCGTACGCTGCCATCGCTGATGCGTCTTCATGGCGAACGGCCCACTCGCAGCGCGATCGATCTAGGCTGGTGCGAGCACGTTGCCATGCCCGATCTCGGCGTGCGCAGGCTCAAGGCCAAGATCGATACCGGTGCGCGCACCTCCGCGCTTCACGTGATCGCCATGCGTCCATTGGGTCCGAATCGCGCTGGCATCGAACGCCTCGAGATCGAAATCCCTTCTGGACGCCGCGGCAAGACCACCACCGTGCGGGTCGAGATCTGCGACATCACCTCGGTCCGCGACTCGAGCGGCCGCGCCGAACAGCGGCCGATCATCGAAACGCGACTCGAAATCGGAAATGTTTCACGGATTGTGCGGGTGGGCCTCACCTACCGCGGCGACATGATCTTTCCCATGCTGGTTGGAAGAACCGCTCTGGGCGCCGCATTTCGCGTGCAGCCGGGACGACGCTACCTGCTCGGGTGAACGCTCAACCGAAGCAAGCTTACTAGCCGTCACCTAGGTGCGAACACCCCAGCTGACCCGCCAATGCCCCGTGGGCTCTCGCAATTTCAAGCGTTTACAAACGGCACATCGATTGCTGGTAGCGCTGATCAAACCCGGAGTTTCCTATGTTCAAGACCCTTCTTTATGCATCGGCGGCGCTCGTTCTCGTCGGCTGTGGCGGAGCTGCGGTCGATGGCGAAGTGCCGGACGAGCTCGACCCCAAGGCCGACGCCGCATCATCGCTCATCGGCGACTTCGCGGCGAAAACGGGTGGGGTGCGAGTGCTCGATCTACGAGCCGACTACTCGCTTCACGCGGAATATGTGCCGACCAAAGTCGTCGATGGCACTTTCAAGCTGACCAAGAGCAGCGCGAAGCGTTACCTGCGCGTACTCGATTCCTCGGCGGCACTGATCGCACGCTACAGCTACACTGTCGCAGGCAATGACCTCCAGCTCACCGACACCAAGACCGGCACCGTGCTCGATCTCACGCGCGCGGCAAATGCGCCGGGCCAGGCGCAGCTGAACGACCTGTCGGTGATCTTTCCACTCGCCCACACCCAGCCCGAATTCAACTCGTATCTAATGCCGGCCTCACTGGGGAATGGGGGGAGTCTCATTCCTCAGGCAACCTACGACGCGGTCGACATGCGCGGCATCGTTTACGACAACCTGCGCTTGGTTTCCTTTCGTCTTGACCCTTGCTTCGCGCAGATCGGTCCGATCACGGATCCGTCAACCTGTCAGCACCAGCTGCGGGTCATTTTTCAGACGCTGTCATTTCAAAACAGCGCCACCACCGCGGCGGACGATGCGGTCCATGTGTTCTACGCACTCGATNNCGAACAATGGAACCGCGGCACTCGGCGCGCTTGCACCGCATCCCATCGTCGTAAAGCAAGGATTGACGGGCGCGATGGCGACCCAGCTCCGTGCGTTGGTGCTCACGTACGCCGGCGCTGCCAATTTCATTCGCTTCACGCTTTTTCGTTCGTCGGAGTTATTCGCTCCGCCTCAGCCGGGGGCGATAGGAGAAGCGCGTTTCTGGGACTTTCACGGTTTTGATGTCGCGGCCGGAACCGCGACTCCAATGGTGATTCCAACCATCCCGAGCGGCATGATCAATGTGAACTTCTCGATGACCGCGTCGGAGCCGCTCTACGACAGTTTCCAGCCGGCGACGACCGCGCAGGACAGCATGCAGATTCTTGCGGACTATCCGAGCGCGATGCAAGCGACCGCGCAGGCCCGGCAAAGCGCTTACGATGCGGCGCTGCGAATCGAAAATCCCAACTTCCACTCGCCCAACACGATCGATTGCGCGAGTTGCCACGTGTCGCAGCCGGCGAGGCAGCTCATCGGTGAAATGGTCTTCGGATTTTCATCCACGGGAAACGCGAACACATTTACGGCGGACCCGAGCATTCCTCCATCGAACGTAGAGTCGACGACGTCGGTCCTGAGTGGCGACGAGCTCAACCTACACGCCTTCAGCTACCGAGATGCGGCTCCGATGATCAATCAACGCGTCATCAACGAGACCGCCGCCATCCTCGCCTACGTCAACTCTCACGTACTCGGCACCGGCAACTGACCCAAAACTAGGCTTGCTCTTAAGTAAAACGAAGTGCACGGCAAG
>PLXG01000033.1 GCA_003153195.1 Myxococcales bacterium | reverse complement strand
CACAAGACCTTGCGCGGACCGCGCGGCGGAATGCTCATGTGCAAAGCCGAGCACGCGTCCGCCATCGACAAAGCGGTTTTCCCCGGGCTGCAAGGTGGCCCGCACAACCAGACCACCGCTGGAATCGCGGTCGCGCTCAAAGAGGCGTCCACCGACGATTTCAAGAAATACGCGCACGCGATCGTGGCCAATGCCAAGGCGCTCGCCGAAGCGCTGTCGGCGCGCGGATTCGATCTGGTCTCGGGCGGCACCGACAATCACCTGATCCTGATCGATCTCACCAACAAAAATGTTCCGGGCAAAAAGGCGGCCCATGCCCTCGATCGCGCCGGACTGGTGCTCAACTATAATTCAGTTCCGTTCGATCCGCGCAAGCCGTTCGATCCGTCGGGAATTCGACTGGGCACTCCGTCGATCACCAGCCGCGGAATGGGCGCGTCTGAAATGACGCAGCTGGCGGGATGGATCGATCGCGCGGTGGAGGCGTCGCGCTCGGAAAACGGCGGCGAGCTCGACAAAGTTTTCGGTGAAGTGAAAGAGTTGACGGCGAAGTTTCCGGCGCCCGGGCTCGGCTGAAGCTAGTTGCCGCCGGTATTGGATTGGATGCTGGACAGGTCGGGCGTGAACGGGTTGATGCCCACAAATCCACCGTCGCCACCGTCTGGCAGCTGCGACATGTCGCTTGAGAACTGAACGATAAACTTGCTCGGATCGCAATTGGTCATGCACGGTCCGCCGCCATCTTTGTCACAGGCCGCAAAAAGCAGCCCCAACCCAATAGCCACCGCCCGCAGTTTCATGCGCGCCTTATACCGAAGGTATCCGTCGAGAGCAATCCGATTCCCACCTTCCTTGACACCCTGCTTGCGTCCGCGGTACACGAAGCGGCCAAAGGGGATCATTAATATGAAGAGTTTTGCCCTCCTCCTCACCCTCGCCTGCGGTTCGGCCGCGCACGCAGAGGTGATTCAGCTCCTCGACAACACCCAAGTCTCGGGGAAGATTCTTCATTATTACGACGGCATCTTCGGCATCGAGGCCGCCGGCGGCGAAAAGCTCGACATCCCGGCCAACAAGATCAAAAGCATTACTTTCAAGCTTCCGCCGGCCCGCGCCGAGTTCGCTACGCCGGAGAAAACCTTCGCCCGCTATCGTGACGCGATCACCAAGGGCGACGTCACCAAGCTGCTCGACTGCTACGGTCTCATGTACCAAGGCATGCTGGCGCAACAGCTTCAGCCCGACGAGTTCGCCAAGATGAAGAAGGAGCTCGAAGGCACCAAGTTCGAGATCAAATCTTCGAAGATTTCCGGACAGACTGCGGTCATCAAAGTGCAGCGCACCAAAGCCGAAGACAGCGAGACCGCCGAGATTCACATGGTGCTCGAAAACGGCGAATGGAAAATGACCCCCTGATGCTGCGCTGCCTTTCGCCCGGCGTGCTGCGGGCTTCTCGATTGCTGATGCTGGCTATCGCTCTTTTGGCGAGCGCGTCGGCGCTTGCCAACGAGCCCTGCAACAGCGACGAGGAATGCAGCAGCGAAAGCTTTTGCCGCGATCATGTCTGCCGTGACAAACAGAAGTCGGTCCCGCCTTTTTATCAGCGCAAAGGTCCCGAGCAGTCGTCGGGATTTCCGTTCGTGTTCATGCAGTGGAAGAACACGCTCAGCGGGGAGCATGGTGCGGTGGTCGGGCCGGTCCTCTATGCCGCCGATCGCCATCGATCTTCCTTCGGGATTTTCCCGCTGTTCGGCCGATTTCACGACGAGCGAAAGCACTCGACCACACATCTCTTCTTGCCACCCCTGGTCGGCTTCCATTCCGATCCGCAAAAGACCGCCGGTCACGTCGGCCCAGTGTGGGCTTTTCGCGGCAGCGAAGGCTCGGGCGGCGGAATCTTCCCCATCTTCGGCTATCGCCACGACGCGGTGAACCACGAGATGCGGGCCATGCTTGGTCCGCTCTTTTTCAAACATCAGCCGAATGGCTTCGACGCCGGGCTCTTTCCGCTCGTGTTTTTTGGCAGACATACCGACTCGGGCTACGCCGCGCTGCTACCGCTCTTCTTTCATCGTAGCGACGCGGGTGGAACGACCGATCTGATCGGGCCGTTCTACCTCCGCCGCGGCAAACACGATTTCGGCGTTGGCCTACCGCCATTTTATTTTTCTAAAGGCGAAAACGCCAACACCCAAGTGGTGTTCCCACTGCTCTTCCGCCACCGCGAGGGCGATCACGAGGCGATGCTGCTCGGACCGTTCTACTACGAGCGACAAGGCGAAGAGCGAGTGCGCTCGCTTCCGCCACTGTTTTACGCCCGCACTTCACCCACGCATGATCTGGTGTTTGCCCCCGGCGCGGTGTGGCGAAAAAACTCCACGCGCGACACGCTGATCATCGGCCCCTACGCACAGGATCGCAAAGGCGCCGAGCACACGCGAATGTTCTTCCCGTTTTTGGCGGTGCACCACGCGCCCCACTACGACGTCTACATGGCCACGCCGCTGGTCTGGCGCGTTTACGACAAAGACGATGTCGATACCGTCATCTTTCCCTTTTACTGGCGCGCGCGCTCCCCCGAGCGATCGATCGACGGCGTATTTCCGCTGGTGCTGCACGCCCACACCAAGGTCGCCGACACCACCATCGCCGGACCGCTGTGGTGGCGAAAACGTGTCGACGGCGGCCGTCAGCTGGGAATTTTTCCGCTGTTCGCTTACGGCAAGAGCATCAAAGACGGCAAGACTTCTAAGTATTTTGGAATGCCGGGCCTGTTCTGGGCCAAGAACGAAAAGACGGGTACGCGCAACTTCGTGTTCGGACCGTTCTTCGATTTTGGCAAGCCGACCGGTTACACCGCCGGACTATTTCCGATCAGCTACGCATGGCGACGCGGCACCGTCTCACACGTGCTGCTCCCGTTCGTCTATCATTTGTCTGACAGTGCCACCGGCGAGAAGCTCACCGTGGTCGGCCCGGCCTATTACGGAAACAATCAAGGCGACAAGAAGGCCGGTCTATTTCCACTCTACTTCGGTCGCTATCGTGCCGATGGCACCTCGGCCACCACCGTGCTGCCGCTCTTTTATTACGGCAAGCGCAAACAGGGTGGCCTATTTTTGTCGCTGCTCGGCGGTTACGCCAAAAACAACGGCGGCACCCGCGCCTACTTCGGCCCGTTTTACGGACGAAAAGATCGCTACGTGCGCTCGGGCGCGCTTTGGCCCATCGCCTACTTCATGCGCGATCACTACACCGGCGCGCGCGTCGACATGTTCTTACCGTTTCTGTTCGACGGTCGAAACCACGACGGCAAAGAGCTGCAGATGTACACGCCGCTCGCGTGGCGTTATCACACCATCGAGAGCTCGGCGATCCTGGGACTTCCGCTGTTTCTCGACGTGAATCGCTATCATCAGTCGCGCCTCACCACGCTCTTGCCGTTCTTCCTTCGCTCGAGCTCGGCGGAGCACAAGACCCTCACCTGGATCTTCCCGGCGATTTTGGCTTGGTCGAAAGAACACATCGCCGATCACACTCGCGATTGGGGCTGGTTCCCGCTGGTTTGGCGATTCGGCGGCGACAAGCCGACCACCATCGTCGCGCCGTTCTTCTGGGACTTCAAACGCGGAGAGCAGCGCACCACCATCTTCGCGCCCATCGGCGCCACCTGGAAGCGGCCCGACGGCCAGAGCACTTTGATCTTGAACGTCTACTACCGCAAAGGACACGGCCCGCGCGAAGGAAGCTATTCGGTTCACGTGATTCCGCTGTGCAACTGGGGAAGACCGCGACCGCAAGATTTGGAGTGGGATGTGCTGCTCGGCCTCTTTGGTTATCACCACACCGGCCAGAAGCGTTTCGTCCGACTCTTCTGGGGGCTCGACATTCCGCTCAAGCAAACGCAGGCTCAAGTTACCGACTGGTTCGGCTCGACGCCGCCCAGCGCACGCACTACGTTTTAGAATCCGATGTTGCAGATCGTAACCTGGTGGGCACTTTTCATCGGCGCGGTCTCGCTCGGGCTCGGCGTCACCGAAGTCGTCCGCAAAGCATCGGGCAACCTTCGTGCGTTTCGCCCCGATCTGTTCGGGCTGGCCTGGTTGGGCCTGGCCTTCGCGATCGGATTTCTCGAGGTGGCTTCAGTCTTTCTGCCCATCGGTCGGGCCTGTATGGTGGTGCTGCTCCTGCTCGCGCTCCCCAGCATCTCGACGGCGGTCGCACTTTTATTTCGTGCGGCGCGTCGCTCACTTCGTCGCACCGTGGTCGGTACGCTGCTGGTCGCGATTTGGATCGGTGGTGTGAGCTTCGTGATCTTGCAAGGCGCGAATGCACCGGTGGTGCAGAGCGACACCGTCTCCACCCACATTCAGCAGGTGATGTGGGCGCGAGATTATGGCTCGGTCATCGGCCTCGGAATTCTCAACCCCAAGTTGGCGTTCGATCAGTCGGGTCATCTATTAGCGGCGCTGCTCGATCACGGCGTGTTCCACGATCGCTCGGTTCGAGTGGCGGTGCCTTTTTTCATTTGGCTGACGCTGGTGCAATGGGTGGCAACCCTATTTCGTTCCACTCGTCACGCCGGCGACGTACGCGCCAAATGTTTTTGTGGGTTGACGCTGCCGTTTCTCCTGATCAAGACGCAGAGCTCGGAAGTTTCGTCGTTCTCGGGCGACCTCTCGATGGCCTGCGTCGCGCTCCCCACCGTGCTCGCGCTGATTCGACTGCCGATCGTGAAGCCGGGCGCGAAAATCGACCGCCTGCGCGCGATGCTCAGACGGCACGCCTACGACTGCATGGTGCTCGGCTCACTCGGCGCGCTGCTCATCACCATCAAACTCTCAGGGATGATCGTTTCGATTTTCGCGCTCGGCCTGTTCGTGCTCAGCGTCCTGGCGGCGGGCCGCTGGCGATATTGGCTCTCGAGTTTCGTGCCGATTCTTTTGGTGCTGGGTATGCTGGCGCGCCGAATCGTGATCTCCGGTTGGCTGCTGTATCCATTTCCAGTTGGTAATCTTTCTCTTCCGTGGTCGATCTCTGAAGCCGACGCCACAAACGAATATCGCTGGATCCAAAGTTGGGGCCGGTTGCCCGATCAGAAGCCCGAAGAAGTACTCGACCAGGGATTTTTTCATTGGTTCGTTCCTTGGTTCGACAAATTCTGTAAACAGCCGGAGCTGACAGTGTGCTTCATCGCCGCGGCGCTCTTGACCCTGCGCTTCACCTCGTCGCTGCGCCGCTCGATTCCGATATCGATGAACGAAGCGGTCGGCACGTCGGCGCTTTTTCTCTCCTGTCTGTTTTGGTTTTGTGGCGCGCCCGATCTGCGCTTCGGAGCGGTCTTCATTTGGATGTTCGCGGCGGCGGTAGCGATTCCATTTTTTGCCGCCAACTATTTGACGGAGACCACACCCAAAATTCTACTGGCGGCGGTGACCGCTCTTTCGCTCGCCTGGGTGAGCAACGGTTGGGTTCATCTGCTGTACGCGCCAGTCAGCGGTGAAGTGCCCGAAAGTGCGATTCGTTGGACGTCCAACACTCAGCCACTGATCGTTCCCAATCTGGTCGAGCCGCCGCTCACGGTGAACGTTCCCGTTGCCGGTCAGAGTTGTGGCGACGCGCCGCTCCCCTGCGTGCCGGCGATCTATGTGAAGAAACAGCAACTGCGCCGTCCGGGAGATCTCAGCTCCGGCTTTGTCCCTTAGACCCCTTCGTTGGCGACGGATCTTGAACGGAGATCGGATCGCATGGCTCGCTGGTGAGAATCGCGCGCGCTGAGCCGATGAGAAAGATCGATCCGGTGATCACCACCAACGATTTTCCATCGCGCGCCACTGCGATCGCTTCCGCCGGATCGCTAATGACTTCTGGTGTGACGTCGCCATGTGACAGGAACGCGCGCAGGCTTTCCGGATCGCGAGCGCGATCGCTCGCAGGCGTGGTGAAAATCACTCGCTTCGCCAGCGGCGTCAGCGGCGCCAACACCTGCGCGGCGTCCTTCTCTTTGACGATGCCAATGACGAGCGTGACAGCGCGTCCATTTGCAACTTGCGGCAGCGCCTTGGCGAGCGCTCGGGCACCATCTGGATTGTGGGCGGCATCGAGCAGCACGTCTGGCGCACAAAGCTCCATCCGTCCCGGCCAGCGAACGTCCAATAGACCGCGTTTCATCGCGTCATCGGAGACCGCAACACCCGACGCCTTCACCGCTTCGATCGCCAGCGCGGCGTTGCGGGTTTGATGTTCACCGCAAAGCCCGATCGGAAGATGTCGGACCGCGGAAAAATCTCGATCGAAAACTCGCGCCGGTGCCGACAGGCTTTGGGCGAGCTCGAGCAGCGTCTTTCGCGCTTCTTCATCATCACAGGCGATCACCGCCGGAACGCCGCGTTTGAAGATGCCGCCCTTCTCGCGTGCGATCTCGCTGAGCGTGCCGCCGAGCACTTCGGTATGCTCGAGCGCGATTCCAGTCACAACGGTCGCGAGCGGTCTTTCAAAGACGTTGGTCGAATCGAGACGTCCGCCCAGCCCGGTCTCGATCACCGCGATTTCCACGCCCGCCGCCGCGAACGCCGCGAACGCAATGGCGGTGGTAGCGTCGAAGAACGTGGGGTCGCTGTCGGCTGGCACCACTCGCTCGACCCAACTTGCCAAAGTGTCACGATCGATCTCCTCGCCGGCGATCCGAATTCGCTCAGTGAACCGGCACAGGTGCGGCGAGGTATAGAGCCCGGTGCGATGTCCGCTCGCGCGTAAGATCGATTCGATCAACGCCGCGGTCGATCCTTTGCCGTTCGATCCGGCGATGTGAATGGCACGAAACGCGCGCTCCGGATGGCCGAGACCATCGAGCAGCCGTGAGATTCCATCCAGGCCGGGGCTCATTCCAAATCGCCGCAGCGAGTAGAGCCGCTCGAGCGCTTTCGAATAGCTCATTTTACGGACGCGAAGTTTTTGCCAACGGGACGGATGGTTGTTTCGGCATGAGCAGCGCGATCAGATCGATGAGACGCTGCCTCAGATCGCTGCGCTTCACGATCACGTCGACCATTCCGTGCTCGAGCAAGAATTCGGAGCGCTGAAATCCTTCCGGCAAGGTCTGCCGAATGGTCTGCTCGATCACGCGNNTCTTGGCCATCTGCATGAGCGAAAGAATACCCTCTTGCATGCGCGCACCACCCGATGCCGACATCAGCACCGCCGGCACACGCCTGTCGAGCGCGCGTTCGTACATACGGGTGATCTTCTCGCCCACCACGCTGCCCATCGAGCCGCCCATAAATTCGAAGGCGAACAGACCCAATGAAACGTCACGCCCATCCATCTTGGCCATGCCTTCGCGAAACGCGTCGGCGAGCCCGGTCGATTTCTGACTCGAGCGCAGTCGATCGGAATATTTCTTCGAGTCGCGAAAGTTGAGCGGATCGAGCGGCTGCACGTTTTGATCTTCTTCGACGAACGTTCCTTCATCGACCAGCAGACGAATCCGCTCTTCGGTGGGCATGGCGAAATGAAAATTACATTTCGGGCAGCACCAGAGCTGGAGCCGCACGCTTTCGGAGTCGACCGTCTGACCGCAGCCATCGCACTTTTGAAACAGTCCGCTCGGCACCGACCGCTTGGCGTGCGCGTCCGATTTCTGATCTTTCGATCGTGCCCACCAAGCGCTCATCGTGCGGTCGCGTGCCTGAAGATGGTGAAGAGAACTCTGTAGCTAGCGAAGGCGCCGCCTTTCATGCGCTGCGAGATTTTCTTCCTGCTCGCGCCCGAATGACGATAGCTCACCGGAACCTCGGCGATGCGCAGACCCATCTTCGCCGCTTTGACCTGCATCTCCACCGACCAGCCGTCGCCGGTGTCGTTCATTCCGAGCGCGACCAGCGCGGGAAGTCGAATGGCGCGAAAGTGTCCGAGGTCGGTGTAGCACTGACCGTAGATCACGCGAATGAGTGACACCGCCAGATGATTTCCCACGCGCTCGGGCAGACGAATCGAGCCCGGCTGACGTCGACCGAGCGCACGCGATCCAATGACCAGATCGGCGTTGTTGGCGCGGATCGGTTCGAGAAGTGCGGGCAGGTCAGCCGGATCGTCAGCGTAGTCTGCGTCGAGAAAAACCACGATCTCAGGCGGCTTCTCCAGAGAGGTCAGATGGCGAAGTCCGCGCTGACAGGCCGCGCCGTATCCCCGCTCCGATTGTGACAGGAGCTTGGCGCCGCCGCGTATCGCACGTTCGCTGGTGGCGTCGGTCGATCCGCAGTCTACTACATAAATGTCGCGCGCCAGCGAGCGAGGAATCGCGTCGAGCACCAGCGGCAAGGTCGCCTGCGCGTTCAGCGCCGGAATGACCAGATCGATAATCGGTTGAGGTTTCGACTCAGCCATGCCGTCCTTGAAATAGGAGCTGCCACATCATCACCGCGATTTCAAACACAATCAAAACCACCACTGCCACTTCGAGACGCAGGGTCTGTCCTTGGCGCGTGAGATCGACCAGCACTTCCATGTTGTCCTGAAAGATACGCAGCTTCGCCTCGAGCGCGCGATAGCGATCGTCGAGCTCGAGCATTTTGTAGAGACCGTTCCAAAGTCGGTCGAGCTGCTCGTTTTCCCAAGCCGCATCGGGTTTGTCGAAGAGAGCCAGCGTCGAGATGACATCGTTGCGGGTGGCGATACATTGGCCGATGAACTTGACCAGCGCGCGCGTGTCACGGGGTACGCGACCTTTTTGAATCAGCTCTTCGGTAATCCGATCGGTCTCGCCTTCGAGCTCGAGCACGTCGGACGCGTAGTAGTCCATCGACACCGACTGCGCCAGCATTTCGCCAACGATCTCGACGACCGGCAGCGTGACCTCCGGAACCATGACGCGATCGAAACGAACTTCGGTCTGTCCGGTGGAGTGGGCTTCGATCAGAAACGATTCTTCGAGCGGCAGATGCGATTCATGAAAGCGCGTGATGAGCCGATCGAGCACCGCCTGCTTTTCCGCCGGCTCGGTACCAATGAACACAATCGCGCCGAAGTCGTACGCCAGCGCAAACCGACCGGGGCCGAAGTTAGCCAGCAGTCGATCTTTTTCCACCCGCGCATCGACCTCTTTGAAGCACGAGAGCAGCTCTTTCAGATTGAAGGTCGCCGCAAATCCATACGCTTGCACCGAGACCGCCGGTGCGCTGAAAGGCTGGATGGGAAGCGCTGCCATACGGGGTGGTTATAGAACAGATGCAGGCGGGTGGCCAGTTGCCGGAAATTGTCGTGATGTTTCGGGGCGGCGGTGCGAAACGGCCTCGGGGACGAGCACAACTAAGCACAGCTCTAAATCTATGGACAGCGTCGGGACAGGTTTCGCGCAGCTTTCGAAAGTAATTTCGAGCGTCCCTGCCCACAGATTTGCCCCGCTGCCTTCGACGTTCTTCGCCGGTTTTTTTTCTGGATCCGGATCCGAATCCGGATCTCAAACGGCGCTTTGCGCGTCCCCGAGGCCGTTCGAAGCGCCAGCGTCCCGAAGCATCATCAATAAAAAGGCCGTGGCAATTACGCCCACCACGCGCGGCAGCGTGGCGAAAAGCTGCCGGCCGATTTTCGCGATCCCTATTCGTCTGATGGAATCGTCGAGCACCCGCTCTATTTCGAGATTGTTCTCGAGCTCACGGGCGGCCTTTCGCACGCGCCGGTCTTGCACACTAAACCGACCGTGTGGCTGCTCAAAAACAGGCCCCCTCGCAGGCCTGGGCGGGGATAGAAATTTGCCTATCTCTTCGTTGACATAACCGCGCTCCCCTCCCTATACTTCCGCGCAACTCGAGAGGGCTCATGGCGGTTACCTACACACCCGTTTTGATCGCGCTTTTATTGGGCGTGCTCATCGGCCTCATGTTCATGGGTTTCGCCATCTTCATGGGCCCCAAACATGAGACTGCGGAGAAGCTGGCGCCGTTCGAATGTGGCTCGGAGCCGATCGGCTCGCCGCGCGTGCGCTTTTCGGTCAAATTTTACCAGGTCGCGATCCTCTTTTTGGTGTTCGACATCGAGACCGCGTTCCTCTATCCGTGGGCGGTTTTGTATCGGAAGCTCTCGTGCGCCGGCACCTACACGGCGCTGGCCGGATGTTCGGGCGGAATCACCTTCTTCGGGTTCACTGAAATGCTCGTATTTCTCTCGGTCCTCCTAGTCGCACTCGCCTATGTCTGGCGAAAAAAGGCCATCGGATGGGGTTAGAATTCTATACGTCGCGTCTCGCCGACGCGGTCAATTGGGCACGTAAGTATTCGCTCTTTCAATATCCGTTCGTGACTGCCTGCTGCGGCATGGAGTTCATGGCGCTTTGGGGTCCGAAGTACGATGTGGCCCGATTCGGCGCCGAGTTTCCGCGCTTCTCGCCGCGCCAGGCCGATCTACTGGTCGTGGTTGGTACCATCACCGAACGACAAGGTCCGGTTCTTCGCCGCGTTTACGAGCAGATGTGCGAACCGAAGTGGACCATGGCCTTCGGCGTCTGCGCGTCGACCGGCGGCTTCTATCAAAATTACTCGACCATGCCGGGCGCCGATCAGTGCATTCCGATCGACGTCTACATTCCCGGCTGTCCACCTCGTCCCGAGCAAGTTCTCGACGGACTTATCATGCTGCAGAACAAGATCCAAGAAGGCCGCGGATTCGTGCAGCTGCGCGAAAAGCGTGAGCACGACGCGCTGATTGCGCCGGGCAAGCTCAAGGTGATCACGTGAGTCGAGGGCTGAGGGTCGAGGGTCGAGGGTTTGCAGATGTCGGTTAGAGCGCTGGAACGCGCTAAAGAGACGCTCGGTGATGCGGTCACCGGGTCGCATTCGTATCGCGGCGATGAGACCATCGTCGTCGACGCCACGCGAATCGTCGAAGTGCTTTCGAAATTGCGCAGCGAGGTCGAGCTCGACTTTCTGGTCGACGTCACCTGCACCGATTATCTCGGGCGCGAGCCGCGTTTCGAGATGGTCTATCACCTGCGCTCGATGGCGCACGGCGATCGTCTGCGCGTGAAAGCGCCGCTGGAAGATCCCATCGACGGAACCAATCCGAACATCGACACCATCGTTCCGCTTTGGGTCGGCGCCAACTGGCTCGAGCGCGAAGTGTACGATCTGTACGGAATCAATTTTGTCGGACACCCCGACCTGCGCCGCATCCTCATGTACGAACAGTTCAAGGGGCACCCGCTGCGCAAGGACTATCCCAAAGAGAAACGACAACCGCTGGTTCGTCGAGAGATCAATGAGTACTGAGCGGGTCGACAGTCGACGGTCAACGGTCGACGGTGAAATGCTTCTGATTCTCGAAAACTGTAGACCGTCAACTATGGACTGTGGACTAAAGAATGGTTAATCAAAAAACAATGATCCTTGGGGTGAAAGACCTCGAGGATTACGTGCGCGACGACGAAGCCGACGAGCTTCCGACCGAGCCGATGACCATCAATATGGGCCCGTCGCATCCGGCTACGCACGGTACCGTTCGCATTGTGCTCACTATCGAAGGGGAAACCGTCAGGAATGCAGACGTGCAAGTCGGCTATCTTCACCGCTGCTTCGAAAAAGAGGCGGAGCACGCCACTTACACTCAAGTTTTTCCCTACACCGATCGACTAAACTACGTCTCGCCGATGCTCAACAACGTCGGCTATGCGCTGGCGGTCGAGAAGCTGCTTGGCATCGTCGAAAAGGTGCCCGAGCGCGCACAATACATCCGCGTCATCGTCGGCGAGATTTCGCGCATCACCGATCACCTGACTTGCAACGCCGCATCGGCGATGGAGCTGGGGGCGATGACCATTTTCTTCTGGGCGATCAAAGCGCGCGAGTGGCTTTGGGAGTTGCTCGAAGAGCTGTCGGGCGCGCGCCTCACCCATTCGTATGTTCGCGTCGGCGGCGTCGCCTACGATCTCACGCCGAACTTCGGCGAGAAGCTGCTCGCGCTCTATCCGAAGATCGAACAGGCGATTAAGGACATCGAAGCCGAGCTGCTCGAAAACCGAATCTTCCGCGATCGTATGGACGATGTCGGCACGTTCACCGCCGAGCAGGCGCTGGCCTACGGATGGACCGGCCCGACCTTGCGCTCGACCGGCGTGCCCTACGATGTCCGCAAAGATCATCCCTATCTGGTTTACGACCGCTTCGAATGGGAAGTTCCCATCGGAGAAAAGGGCGACAACTTCGTGCGCTTCAGCGTGCGGATGGCGGAGATTCGCCAGTCGATGAAGATTCTCCAGCAGGCGCTGCAGCAAATTCCGCCGGGCCCGGTGGTCATCGACGATCCGCGCATCATCTTGCCGCCGAAAAAAGAGGTCTACAACACCATCGAAGGAATGATCTCGCACTTCAAGATCATCGTCGACGGCATCAAGGTTCCGCCGGGTGAAGTCTACTCCTATACCGAAGGCGGAAACGGCGAGCTCGGATTCTACATCGTGTCCGACGGAACCGGCCGTCCCTACAAATGTCGCGTGCGACCGCCCTGCTTCACCATCGTTCAGGCGCTGTCCACCATGATCAAAGATCGAAACCTGGCCGACATCGTCCCGACGTTCGGAATGCTGAACATGATCGGAGGCGAATGTGATCGTTAAGATCGTCGACAGTCGACGGTCTACGGTCGACAGTGAAAAGAAATCCCTCTTCTTAGCCGTCGACCGTCAACTGTCGACTGTGAACTTCAAATGAGCGATCTAATAAGACTCAAGATCGATGGACAAGAGCTGACGTGCGAAAAAGGCGTCAACGTCCTCGAAGCCGCCAAGCAGATCGGCGCGCCCATCAGCTATTTCTGCTACCACCCGGGACTTTCGTCGCCGGCGGTGTGTCGCCAGTGTCTGGTAGAAGTGAAGGGCCAACCGAAGCTGGTACCCTCCTGCTACACGCCGGTCGCGGAAAACATGGAAGTGCTCACGCAGAGTGAAAAAGTTCTCACCGCGCGTCAGCAGATGCTCGAGTTCACGCTGGCCAATCATCCGGTCGATTGTCCGATTTGCGACAAGGCCGGTGAGTGCACGCTGCAGAAGATGTATTCGGAGTGGGACGGGTCGCACTCGCGCATCGACATGGACAAGAAGCACAAGCCCAAGGTGAAAGATCTCGGGCCGCACATTGTCCTCGACGCCGAGCGCTGCATTCTGTGCACGCGCTGCATTCGCGTTTGCAACGAAGTCGCCAAAGATCCGCAGCTGACTATGGCGTGGCGCGGCGATCGCGAGCAGCTCACTACCTCGCCGGGCGAGCAGCTCGACAATCCCTACTCGATCAATACCGTCGACGTCTGCCCCGTCGGTGCGCTCACTTCGAAAGATTTCCGCTTCTCGATGCGCGCCTGGGAGCTCTACACCACACCGTCGGTTTGCACCGGCTGTGCAACTGGATGCTCGGACGAGATTCACCACGCCAAGGGTGAGATTCATCGGCTGGTGCCGCGAGAGAATCCGGACGTGAACAAGTTCTGGATGTGCGATGAGGGACGCTTCACCTATAAAGAGGTGCGTGTTCGCCGCGTCGCGGTTTCGCAGCTCAAAGGCCAGGTCGCCTCATTCAAGAGCGCTATCAGCACCGCGGCCAAGGGTCTGCTGTCGCTCATCGACGCCAAGCAGATGCAGCTGGCTGGCATCGTGCTCAACGCGCAGGCATCAAACGAAGACAACTACGTCCTCGCCAAAGTGGCGCGTGCGCTTGGAATCGAAAACGTCTATCTCGCCGGCCGGCCGGATCAGCCGGACTTTGCCGACGACATCCTGCGCAAGAGCGACCGCAATCCCAACACGTTTGGTGCGCGTGCGATCGGCGAATGGATGGGCAAGCCGAAGACCACCGCGCAACTCGCCGACGATCTGAATCGCGGCGCACTCAAGGCATTGTGGATGCTCGGCGATCACATCGCGCTCGACGAGAGGGCAGTGGGCGCGCTCGATCGGCTGGAAGTGGCAATTTACCAGTCGCCGCACGAGAACTTCATCTCCGAGCACGTCTCGGTGCTGCTGCCCGCATCGGGCTGGGCCGAGATTGACGGCACCGTCACCAACTTCAAAGGCATCACTCAGCGTCTGCGCGCGTCGGTTGAGCCGCCTGGCGAAGCGCGTCCGCATCATGAGCTGATCGCCATGGTGGCCGCTGAACTCGGAGTCGCGATCGAATATCCGAACACCAAGTCGATCTTCTTCGAGATGTCGAAGACGGTGCCGGCATTTGGCCACGCGAGCTTCGGACGAGAGGCGCCGCCGATTCAACTTCGTTTCGCCGGGTCGAGGGGCTGAGAGATGGGAATCCTCTACTTATTCTTGGTTCCAGCGATCGCGTTCTCGGCGCTGTCGGCCGGGTTGGTTTTTCTCTTCGGCATTGGTCTGCCCTGGATCGCCACACACAGCTGGGGCACCTGGGCGATGTCGATTTGGTTCACCGCGCTCATCAAGATGGCGCTGCTTCTACTCGGCATCGTTTTGCCGATAGCATCGCTGCTGACCTGGATGGAGCGCAAGCAGTCGGCCAAGATGCAAGATCGCATCGGTCCCAACCGCGCTGCGATCTTGGGCGCCACCATGTGGGGCATTCCGCACTTCATCGCCGATGCGGTGAAGATGATCATGAAAGAAGATTTCGTTCCCGCCAAGGCGAACAAGTTCCTCTTCTCAATTGCGCCGCTGCTCGCCGTCGTACCGGTACTGGTCACCTTCGCCATCATTCCGTTTGGTTCGGACGCCTGCACCGGTCAGTTGTTCAAAGTGGTCACCGACACTGCGGCCTGCGGCGAGACGATTCCATTTCAAGTCGCGCGACTCGACGTCGGTCTACTCTTCTACTTCGCCATCGCGTCGCTTGCCGTCTATGGCACCACGCTGGCCGGCTGGGCGTCCTATAACAAGTGGTCGCTGCTCGGTGGCTTACGCGCCTCGTCGCAGATGATGTCGTACGAAGTGACAATGGGGTTGGCGATCTTGGGCGCCTTTCTCGTCTTCGGAACGCTCGAGCCGAGCGCCATCGTGGTCGCGCAAGGTCCAAACCCAATTCATTGGGGCATCGTCAGCCAGCCGCTCGGCGCGATTCTGTTTTTCACCGCCGCGGTCGCAGAAACCAAGCGCACACCGTTCGATCTTCCCGAGGGTGAATCGGAGGTCATCGGCTACTTCGTCGAGTATTCCGGAATGCGTTTCGGCGTGTTCTTCCTGGCTGAGTTCATGGAAGTGATCTTCCTGGCCGCGATCATGACCACCATCTTCTTTGGTGGCTGGCAGGTGCCGGGACTTTATGCCGACGGATTCCACATCTTCGGCAACTACAATATGGCGCACGGTCTGGTGCTGTTCCTTCAGACCGCGTTCTGGGGCATGAAGATCATGTTCTTCTGCTGGTTCCAGCTCATGATCCGCTGGACGCTGCCCCGATTCCGTCCCGATCAACTCATGCGGCTCGGCTGGAAGCAGCTTCTGCCGGCGTCGCTCTTCAACATCGTTCTCACCGCGGCAGTTGTCCTGTGGCTGGAGTCGAAATAATGGAGCCGGTGTTCAAGAAGCGCGTTTCGAAGGCGACCATCCTCAAGCTGCAGCGTAAGAATTCGTTCGAGCAGAGTATGATGCTTCCGGCGGTGGTGAAGGGTCTCGGCGTGACGCTGCGCCACTTCTTCAACAACGTCGCCGGCGGAGAGCGTTCCGAAGCGGTCACGGTACAGTACCCCGAGGAGAAATTTCCCTATCCTCCACGTTACCGTGGCCTTCATCGCCTCATGCATCGCGAGGACGGCGCGGTTCGTTGCGTGGCTTGCATGTGCTGCCCGACCGCGTGCCCGGCGCACTGCATCACCATCATTCCGGAAGAGACCGGCAACGGAAACGAGAAGCGTCCGGCAGTTTTTGAAATCGATGAGCTGCGCTGCATCGTGTGCGGCCTCTGTGTCGAGGCTTGCCCGTGTGACGCCATTCGCATGGACACCGGAGCGCACGCGCACCCGTCGGAGAATCGCGCCAACGCCATCTTGAACAAGATCGATCTGCTCAAGAACGCCACGCTCAACGACAAAGATCCGCACTCGACCGCGATTCAGGGCGGCGTCCCCGCCTGGCGCGACACCAACAAGACTCCGTAATCAGTCTTCAGAATGCACATCGACGAGCTCACTACGCCGCGATTAATTCTGCGCCGATTTCGCGACAGCGACCTCGAGCCGTTCGTGGCCATGAACGCCGATCCCGAAGTGATGGCACACTATCCGAAAACCATGACGCGCGAAGAGTCGGTGGTGCAGCTCGAGCGCATCGCCACGCACTTCGAAAAGTTCGGCTACGGCGTTTGGGCAGTGGAGCATCGCGACACTCACGCATTCGTGGGCGCGGTGGGAATTTTTCATAGCCGATTCGAGGCACACTTCACTCCGTGCGTGGAGCTTTTCTGGCGGCTCGCCCGCGCTCACTGGGGATCCGGTTTCGCCACCGAAGCGGCTTACGCAGCGCGCGACGTGGGCATCGACCGACTGCGCTTTCCCGAGATCGTCGCATTCACCAGCGAGCAAAACAAACGATCGCGGCGGGTGATGGAGCGCATCGGGATGTCACGCAATCCCGCTGACGACTTCGATCATCCCAGCGTGCCGCCGGGACATCCGCTCAGTCGCCATGTTCTGTATCGCTACCGCAAATCCACGAAGCTCTAGACCCCTTCGATCGTCGATTTGATTAATTCGAGTGACGTCGAATCTCGCGCACGCGATCTGCGCGCACGGCCACTTCGCGAATTTCGGGTTGGTTTGCCACGCGGACGTAACCGACCACCTCGTTCGCGCCTGCTCCGTATCCGTCCGCGCGTGCAGTGACCAATTCGACCTTGCGTCCGAGGGCCGCGTAGTGAGCGCGCACTTGCGCTTCGAATCGACTCGAGCGAGCGTCAATGCCGGCGAATGCCGCGCTGGGAATCGCAGCTACACTCGAAATCGCAAGTCCTAAGATCAAAGAGAATCGTCTCATTCGATCAGTATCAGAGCAATTCGCGCGCCATCTAATGAGCCGAATTGATCGAAACGTTTTCACATGTTTACCTAATTTGATCGGGTCGATTGTCCCCGTCTCCGACGGAAAAAACAGATCGAGAAGAAGTCACGCGTGCGTTGACGCAGCCGCTCGGCCTCCTTATAATTGAAGAGGAACCAAACTGCGGGGTGCGACAGGAGGGATTGTTTTTTCCCTACTCTCATGAGCCCGGGATCGGCCGCTGACCGAGGCGTGCAAGCCCGCTAGACGGGAAGCCCAGATCGGTTAATTTTTAAGCCGAACCCACCTACTAAATGTAGGGGTTCAAACTTCTACTCCATCGGCCTAGCGGTTGGTTTTGATGTTCGAAGCGGCGCATCCCTCTTAACCGAAGGATCGCGCCGTTTCTTTTTTAGAACTGTCCAGCGGCCATTAGGCCGAGTCCAGAGGGTGCAAACGCGATTCGCCGCAGGCTCGACTTTTTCGCGCTGTATTTGACCGCGCCGGCGATCATCATCGCCAGTCCACCGGTCTGAATCACACCGTCGAGCACCGCGCCGATTCCGGCGAACGCCAGGATCGGGTTGGTTCCGTGCGTTTGAGCAAGCGCCATGAACGGCCCAAACACCGGAACTGCAAATCGCCACTCGCCGGACTCTTTGGCCACCGCGATGTTGGCGACGTAAGTGCCGCCGAAGATGATTCCACCGGCCATGGTGAGACTGCGATAGGAGTCGAGCGCTTCTCGATCGGCCGTCCCCTGGCGCCACGCGAAGCTCGGCTGCTCGTCGGCACGAGCTGCATTTACACACAGTGAAACCAGTAGCGCGGCGATGATGGTCTTCATGATCCCCTCCTGCGAGGAGATGTAGGAGACTGGTGGATACCTTCAGTGAATTTGATAAGCGGCTGAAATGTGGTGGTTTTCGCGTGCGTTACGCGCTGCGCTATTTGGTGGTGAGCAGTTCGACTTGCACGATGGTGATGGCGTTCGCACGAACCGGAAGCACGTCGCTGCCAAGATGGGTGAGCCCAGCATTGGCACTCATGCGACCGTAAACATCCAAGGTGACATTGCCCGGCGGTAGGTTCAGTCCAACGAACAATCCGTCGGCCGACGCCCACAGCTGCTCGCGCGACGGCAGATCGACATCGGCGTTGAAGTAGAAGTTGTTCGCCGGATCCACCGCGCCGCCGGTCGACTTGAGGCTGATGAGCGTGCCGCCCACCTCTTTGTCGTCACAGTCGTGCAGACTTCCGGCCACCACTCCCTGAGTATCGTCGGCGAACACGTTGACCAGCGCCGGCAGCGCGTTTTTGGTTTTCTGTGACACGCTCAATCGATTGGGATCGTTGTAGGTGCGATTGAACTCGTAGGTGTCGAGCGTGGTGATCGGATCTTGTCCGACCTTTACGATCACTCCACCGTAGGTGCGAAAGATGACGCGATACGATCCGGGCGGCACCGTCAGGCTGGTCTTGCCCATGTCATCAGTCGGCGTCGAGGTCGCGTCGGGGGTCATGGCGTTCACTTTATCGAGCGAGGTGTAGACCTCGACCGTCGCGCCTTTGACTGGGTCCGAATCCTGAAAATCGAGCACGGTCAGATCGAGCGGAGTCGGCGCTGTCGGCGCCGCCGGATCGCTGCTTTCGCCTAGACAGGTGAGGTTGGGCGCGGTGATGGTACTGGGATCTTTTTCGTTCGATTGCAGAAACACCGCCGGCTGTCCTACGACGGGCGAAAGTCCACCGTTGCTGCTTCCACCGCAACCAACCGCCAACAAAGCGAATACTAAGCTATTTCGCATCATCTTCTCCCCTCACGAGCGACGTTCGCCGCTACCGTGCAACGTTCGGTCTTCCGTCGAGCACGAGTTGTCGGGCGGTGCCCACAATCTCCGGCTGTGCGCGCGCTCCCACTGAATTGGTCTCTTCGTAATGGTCGCCGGGCGCATCATCAATATAAGGAAGGCTGGGATCGAGCACGAAGTTGCAATCGGCGACGATGTATCCGAGGAAGTCGCTCGACAGGCCGAACACCATTCGATGATTGGGATTGCCGTCCATGATGTCGCGTAAATAGGGTGCCTTGGGCGCGACCGCCAAGTTGATCGGATTCGGTTTGGTCGAATCGATGAACGGGTAGTTGTAGGTATCGGAGCTGTCGTAGCCGCCGATCCAGAGCTCGGGGTGAATTTCGCCCGGCATGGTGATGAGCGAAACTTGATCGCCGAGCTGGATGTAGCTCATCTCGGTGTCGGTCTGCGGCGCGTTATTGCCGATGAGCGGCTTGTGTTTGTCGAAATCCTGGAACGGCCTAGAGAACACGCCGATCTGCTCTGCCGCTTGAAAGCGCGTGTTGTCGACGTGAATCTTAAACGCCGTAGTGCGAAAGCTGATCTTCGGCGCCGCGTCGGTGATGACGTCGCCTTGGGTGGGATCGAGCGCGCGCGCCACAAAATCTCCCACGCCGCGTCCCCACGGCTCGACGAAGGAATAGGCGTGCTCGCCGTCGGTGTGAGTCATGCCGTTTGCGTCGGTAACCACCACGTTGCTGGGGCCGATCTGGCCGCCCACTGCGGCGTTCACGAACACCACGTCATCGCCGGTGCCGAGCTCTGCCTCCTCGCGCATGTAGTTCACGTAGTCGGAGGTGACCATGCGGTGCTGGGAGCCGAGTGAATCGGGATGCGAAGCCCAGTTGACGACCGTGACGATGGGCTTGCCATCGTCGGCGCCGTCGAACTGAAGCACGTGCATGCGCGGATCGATCACGGTCGGATCGCGACCGTCGCCGATGTACTTGGTGAGATCTTTTCCGTCTGCGGTGAGAATGGAGCCCGCCGTCATCTTGGCAGGCTTGAGCGCCGCCACGCATTCGCCGACCACGCCGGCGATCTGCTGATGCAAAAATGCCATGTAGTTGTCGTTCACGCCGCGGGTCGAGTCGTCCGGGCCCCACTGGCCGATCGGATCGGGCGCATGGTGATCGTGCGTGGCCGAGACCACCAATAGATCGATGCCCCAGCTCGGATCGAGCAGCACGCGTGTCGCTTTCACATCGTCGACGAAATAGCCGATCAGGTCGACGCTGACGAATGCGATGGTGGTTTGATTTTGTCTGACAACCCAGCCGCGCGCCCACAGATCGTCGTGAACGGCAGTGGCGAGGAGCGCGTTGTCGCGACCGGCTAACCAATAGGCGTCGTAGGTGCCGTTGCCGTTTTCGTCAGTGAACGCTTCGCCTGGATCCCAAAATCCGTTTCCATTGGTATCGGTGAACGGCTCGAGCGCCGGCGTGGTCTTGCGCTTGGAGGCGCCCACGTAGAGCTTGCCGTCGCCCGAGTCGGGACAGGATGGATCCCCCGGACAGCGCTGCGCGATTTTGAGAGGAATTTCATCGATACCGAGCGACGACGACTTGGTGTCGCAAGCCCCACATAGGAGGGCGAATAAGACGATGGATCGCATATTTCGGCTCATCATATCGAGGGATTACAAATTCACAACCGCTTTAACAATTTTGCCGACGAAGTCCGTATGAGAGGGGGACAGCTAGTCACTTTTAATGGAGCGCCCCATGTCAAAAATGAAGATCGCCTTGCTACTCTCTGTCGGTCTGGTCGGATGCGCCGAGACCGCCGACGTCACCATTCATCATCCGTTGATTCAAGGTGCACTCGACACCAACAAGATTGTGAAGGAGCGCGGCGGCGCCGAGCGGCAAAACGGCCTGCCGATGGGATCGCTCGCCAATGAAGTGAGCCTGACCAGCGCGAGCGAAAGCCAAGTTTGTTTCAAGGTCGCGCTGCATTCGCTCGAGCCGATCGATGTGCGCCATTTGAAGTTCAAGCTGTCGACGCCCAAGAACGACGACGGGACGGAATCCGCGCGCGTAACCGGCGACGCAAAAGTGGCGGCGCACGACGGATTGGTCGCGCATCGTCAGCAGACCGGCGTCGAAACCTATTGTTCGCAACGCGACAGCTACAACAATTGTGTGTCGTGGCAAACGCGTCCGATCTACGCGGTGACTTGGGATCCGGGCGTGGTGCGCGTCTATTCGTCGAATGGAACCGTCTGCTTCGGTAACAGCGGCGTGGTGAACACCTCGACCGCGCTCATCTCGCTCGACATCGACGATCCGAGCACCAGCGCCAATCGCGCCATGGCCTCCATCTTCAGCTTCGGAATCGGCGCCGACGCCAATACCTATCGATGGGGATTCACCGGCGCGCAAAAAGCGAGCAAGTAGCCGCCTGGGGACAGATGTCTCTCCTGTCCGGCTACCCGGGTCGTTTAGGTCTCCATACAACGAACTTAAGTAATGAGATTCAATGGAGGTCTGTCGTCCAGTATGGCACCCTGGCGGCGGCACGTGAATTGCTTTGTTCGACGGCATGAGAACCGCCACGACAGTCCAACTGCTGCTGTTCAACCTGGTTTCGATTTCGGCCGTCGCACAGGCTACGCCCCTCCGGCCAGGTTCTTACCGGATGACCAGCGACAACAGCCACGCGCACCTGAGCGGAAAGATTTTGAAGCAACGCGACAACGATACCCACTTCAAGATCAACGGTAACGAAATGGAATTCACCGGAAATGAGAGCAATGTTCTGCATGGAATGAAGGTGACCTTGAAACCGATGATGAGCTCGGGCGGACGCAATGCTCCCACGCAGCTCGGTTGGACCGGAACCGGTCGGAAGTACAACCCCTTCAATGGAAGCGAAGAGCGAGTGAAGGTTCAAATCACCGACAACGCGTACTCGCGTGCTCACCCGGGGCTAAGGCAGCTCATCGTCGAGCACGAGTCGGTTCGCGATGGATATTCAAATGGGCACTCGGAGTTTGGCGGGGCAGCATGGCGGTTTCAGAGCAACAAAACCAAGTCAGAGCCAGCTCCCGCCGCTCCGTAGATCGTTTTACCGGGATGATTCAATTGCATTGAGCAAATGAAGAGCGCGAGTCATTCGTGATCAGGCCGAAGGGATCGTGCGCTAGCGTGCGGTGCGTATGCAGCGAAATCCGACCGCCTCACTCACGCTGTCGGTGACCACCCCGTCGCGGTAGGCCGCGCGCAAGGCGAGCGCGAACGAGTACCAGCCGCCACCGCGAGACGGATGCGAGAAGCCGGGATCCTCCTGACTCGGCTGAGTGGCCACTGGATCAATGAGAACGCCATTTTGCATCCAGAACGGTTCGTCGGCGCGATTCCAAGCGTCCCGAGCAAATTCGGCCAGATTGCCGGCGAGATCGACAATCACGCGAGGATCTCCGCCCGACGTCGAAAGCACGATCCGATCGCGCCGCGTCGACGAAGATACCAGTGCACCGCCGATCGAAGCCGGGTCGCGGCAATCGGAAGGATAACTATGTACCCAACTGTCGTCGCCACCGCCGCCACCCCGACCCCAAATCGCGTCGTCGCACGATGGCTCGTCGTGCCCCCATACGTAGTCGTCTTCGAGCCCTCGTCCGCTCGCCACGTACTCGAATTGCGCTTCGCTCGGGAGGTCTCCCCCTTTTGTCTGACAGTAGAGCTGCGCCGTCGCCCAATCGATGCAATTGACCGGAAAGCTCTCGAATGCGTCCGGCTGAGTGGTCCAGTTGCACCATGCGTTGGCCGTGGTGACGTCGGTGTCGTGCTTGAGTGGCAAGTAGACATCTTGACCAGGCGGCGCAGCCTTGATCATTGCCGGAATGCTGGCGCGCAGCTGCGCCACCGTGACCTCGTGCAGATCGATGAAATAGGGCGACACCACCGTCAGGCGCTCGGCGATGATCGCTTGGCCGACCACCAGACCGAGATGCGGGTCACCGATCCAAAAGGCGCCACCTGGAACACAGGCTTCGTCGTCGTTGGGCGCGCCGGCGCATGGTACGATCTGCGCGCCTGTCCACGAGCCAACTGACGAAGAACCGTTGGGTGCACCTTCCGACGTTTTCGTGAGCGACTGGCCCACCTCTTCGGTGTTCAGGTGGAGCATGACCCGCTGGACCGAAGAGCCATCGAGTGGAGGCAAAGGGATCGTCGCGTCCAAAGTGCTGCTGGGGTTCGGCTCGTCGGTTACCAGCGCAGAAAAGCGATAGAGACGCGCGCGAACGGAATAGTTGCTGGCAAAGGCAGGAGGGACAATTCCAATCGAAACAGCGCGTGACGAGAACATTCCCTCATCTACCGAGAAGTCACGGCGCGTGTTCGAATCGATCGCTGCGCCGTCCCGCAAAACTTCCAGGCGCAAGCGATCGAAGAGTGCCGGCGGACGATTTGGGTCGGGCAGCGCGCCGGGCGATGGCGGAACGGGCGCGTCGGTGTCGACGTAAAGAATGATCTGGCTCGCGGAAGGTGTGCAGGCCGCCGACAAAAGTGCGACCGCCGCGATCACTCTGCGCATCACGGCCCCGCTCCCTTGCGTGCACAGCGGAATCCTTTGTCGGGTTGAATCACGCCTGGCCCTTCGCCATCGACCAGCGCCGAACGCACCGTGATTGCACTGGTGGCCCAGGTGCCTCCGCGAGAAGAGCGCAGCGGTGCGTCGTCCTCGAAACAACCGACTCCATCGAGAATCTGCTGCTGCCAGCATGAATCGCTGTAGGGTCGCATGGAGTCGAGGGTCCATTCGCGCAGGTTGCCGCCGAGACCGTGAACCCCGAGGGGAGTCACATCGCCATCGACCCAGGGTTTGGCGTTGACCGCCGAAGGTCCGACACCATTTTTGCAAAGGTGATCGTCGGCGCGGCTGAAGACGACGCGGTCGCAGGTTGGATCGTCATCGCCCCATGGATATTCCGTCTTGAGATCGCCGGATCCAACGGTCGCGGCGTATTCCCACTCTGCATGCGTCGGCAAATCTCCGCCGAAGAATTGGCAGAGCGCGCGGGCGTTGTACCAGCTGATGCAGCTCACCGGAAAACGCTCGCGATCGATTCCGCTCTCCGGGCCGTCGGCGTCGCCGCTGAACGTACACGAAGTCTGCTCCGTTCTTCCGGTCAACGCTCCGTTGTTCAGACGCGGAGACGAATCCACCGGTACAAAGCCGTCGTTCAACGCCTTGCGATAGCGGCCCACGGTCATCTCGTAGGCGTCGAGCAGAAATGGTTCGACCACCACCACTTGCCGCGGAACGGCATCCAACCGTCCCAGACCCACCAGGTTCTCGTCCCCGAGAATGAACGCGCCGCCCGGAATGCACACTTCGTCATCGAACAGCGGGGTGCCATCGGCCAGCGTCGTGGCCATGCGAGGATCGGTCTGACAGAGCGCGCGCGCCTCGTCGGTCCAGGTACCTTTCGGCACCGCGGCACGATTGATCCCGTCCTCGAGCGGCGCCGCCGCAACGGGCTCCAATTTTCCCGCTTGCGCAATACAACTTTCGCCGCCGGCCAAATTCGCCTGCGTACCGAAACAGCGCGCATCGAGGTCGACACCGGCAGTCTTGCGATCCCCGTACTGCACCATTACATCGATCAAACGATCGATGCTGAGATTCGGCTGCGGCTCGTCGCTTGGCGTCGCGTCGATGCCGTTCTTCATCAGCCGCGGCAGCGCCTGCCCGATCTCCGTAGTACCGGGCTGAATCGGCGGAGTAAAGTCGGCGACGGCCGCCCACAGCAGCGTAATGTCGGCGGGAGACTGCGGATTGCTACCTCCGGTGATGAGCGTGTAGTCCCCGGGATCGAGCGCGGTCTCGATGCGCGATAAAAGATCGACGTGCGCGACGATGTCGTCGTTGCAGACAATTTGAGATCCGCGATCGAGACAGTCTCGCCGTATCCACAGCGTCGTGTCACCGCCGGGATTGCCACTCGATCCATCGGGCAGCGTGCGCACCACTTCGAACCGGTACTGCCCCGCTGTCGCAATGGTGAACTTCACCGCAACCGATCCCACCGCCGTCGCGAACTGACAATCGTCTTGATTGAAAAACTCGGTGAACGGCACTGCACCGCGACGCAAGGTCAGCTCCTGATTGGGCGGCAGCGTCGGAGCGGTGTCGCACATCTCCTGCAGGGTTTGCGGAGCGTGTGGAAGTACCAGCGGAGACCGCGTCAGAAATCGCTCGCCCTGATAGTCGCGCGTGGCACTCTGCGGATACCCGCGAAGACGAACGCGTACGCGCGATGGACCGCGCTCGGCGGAATAGACACTGAAGCTGAGCGGCCACGCTTGCGGATCGGACGCGTTCAGCTCGCGCGAATCGAACCACGTACCGTCCGCGGAATAGAGATCGACGCGAAGGTTCGATACGAATTTGCCGACGGTGGCGTTGGTGTTGACCACCACCAGCGTCTCGCCGAAAGGGGGGCTGCACGAGACCGCGACGGCGGCGAACAGGACGAAGATAGGGCTAGCGTAACGGTAAAACCGGCGCGATTGGTTCTTAGGCCGCAAGTCGAATTAGCGAGATTGGTGCAGCGATAGCACGCCGACGTAGGCGAATCCCATGAAGAAGAGAACCAAGAACGGCACCGACATGTAATGTCCGAACGTCATGGCCAGCACAACAGCGACGGCAAAGTAGATGGCGAACAAGACTTCGACGTAGGGAATGACGGTCTTGGTGGCGCGATAACGTTTCGCCGTCCAACCTTCGAAACGGCGAACGACGCCGTGCTTGGGCGTGCGCACGAACTCGCCGGAGGTCGAGCCGAGCACCGCTTCGAAGACCGCGCGACTCTGATTGATGCAGAGGCCGATGCCGAGCGACATCATGAGCGGCAGTCGCTTGATGGTAGTGCGCCAGCCGCGTGAAATTTCTTTTTGCGACGTGATGTAGAACGACGCGATCGAAACGGTAGTGCCGAAGAAGAGCGGCAGATCGATGAGCACCACTTCACGCCAACCGTGACGCGGACGCACCATCAAGTTCGGCAAGAGCAGCACCGACAGCAGCATGAGCAGCGGATAGGCGAAGTTGTTGGTGAGATGAAAAAACGCTTCCATCTTCACGCGAAAGGGAATGTCGGCGCGGAAAATGGTCGGCAAAAGTTTCTTGGCAACCTGAATCGATCCCTTGGCCCAGCGGAACTGCTGCGACTTGAACGCGTTCATCTCGACAGGGAGCTCCGCCGGTGAGACCACGTCCTTGAGATAAATGAACTGCCAGCCCTTGAGCTGCGCGCGATAGCTGAGGTCCATGTCCTCGGTGAGCGTGTCGTGCGACCAGCCGCCCGCGTCGTCGATGGTGGAGCGACGCCAAATGCCGGCGGTACCGTTGAAGTTGAAGAAGCGTCCCGAGCGATGGCGCGCGGTGTGCTCGATGACGAAGTGCCCGTCGAGCATGAGCGCTTCCATCTCGGTGAGCATCGAGTAGTCGCGATTCACGTGGTCCCAGCGAACTTGAACCATGCCGACTTTCGGGTCGGTGAAGTAGTGAATGGTCTTCTTGACGACGTCGGTCTCGGGCAAGAAGTCCGCGTCGAACACCATCACGAACTCGCCCTTCGAAGTCTTCAGACCTTCGGCCAGCGCGCCGGCTTTGAAGCCTGAGCGATCGGTGCGATGCAAGTAGACGATGTTGACGCCAGTGGCCGCGAGCTCGGCGACTTTCTTTTTACAAATCTCCTGCGTCTCATCGGTGGAGTCGTCGAGCACCTGAATCTCGAGCAGCTCTTGCGGGTAGTCGATGCGTGCGATCGATTCGAGCAGACGCGCGGCAACGTACATCTCGTTGAAGAGTGGAAGCTGCACCGTCACGTACGGCAGCGCCGTGAACTCCGCCATCTCCTTGGGGACGTTCTTGCGATTGCGATAGTAGAGATAGACCAGCGTCGTACGATGAAATCCGTACATCGCCAGCACCAACAGAACTGCCAAATAGGTACCTAGAAGGACGTGGGCCAAGGTGAAGCTAAACATGTTCGGCGGCTCCTCTTCGACGCCTAGTACTAGAGGGTTCGCTCCTGGCAGTTGTCACAAACTTGTAATCATATGTAATTACTTGTCGCACCAGGAGCGCTGATTCACCATGAGATCTAGTCGGTTAAGCCAGAACTTGACACTTGATGACGCGGTGCGCAAGCTAGTTTCACGACGCATTGCGTTAGGAGGTTTCCATGGCCACGGTTGAGACTCGTCTCAAGCACACCTTAGGGTCCTTCGATGAACTTCCCGGACAGCTCAAAAGCGTGTGGAAAGGAGTCGTCGATCGCCTGCGAAATGCGTTCGATTTTGCGATGCCCGACGAGCTGAAGAACCTGCAGGGCCGCGTCGGTGCACTCGAAGACAACGTCGACAAACTGGTGCGCGACCGAGTGCGCAACAAGAGCAAACGCAAAGCGTCGTGAGCTATTTCGACTTGCGACAAATCGTCGCATGTGTGGAGTTATCCCCCCAAAAAGCCGGCGCATTTTTCAGTTAAGTCCCTAAATTCAATACGCGGCATACGTCTTGCTCTATCTCCGCCGATCATGACTGCGCGGTCAATTTGGATCTGTTCTTCCGCGGCTTTCCTCGCCGCCAACGTCGTCACACCAGCGCTCGCGACCACCAAGATGGTAATCGATCCATGTAATCCAGCGCCGGCGCAGATCTCGAGTTATCAGTACACCGCTCAAGGAATGCACCTTGCGGTCATTGGCAGTCCGCGCGCGATCTACCAAATCTCGGCTTCGAGCGATCTCCGAAGCTGGGGCGTCATCGCCACCGTCACCGCCGATTGGCTCGGCACTGCGCAGTACCTCGATCCAACGACCGCGTCGTCTCGTTTCTACAAAGCCGCGGCGGTCATCCCGACCAACTGCACAACCGCACCAACGGCACCGACCGCGCCGGTGGATCCGGCGACGCAAGCGGTGCAAGACCAGATCAGTGCCACGTGGGGACCGCAGCTCGCAATGCTCGCGACCTGGGATACCGAGGACAAATTCGTCGCCAATACGTCGAGGCTGATCACGACGCCGCTCGAACGAACGTTGAATTCGCTCTTTGCGGGAAAGCCGCAAGGCACGCAGCTACAACAGATCATGCAGGCGATGAATCGTTCGCCCTTTTCCAAAGGTGCGGCGGCGCATCTCGCGACGCTGCTCGCTACGTTGGGCGGAACTTCGGTCAATCGAACGGCGGCAGCGAATACGCTTCGTTCGGTCATCTCCTACTATTTCGCAAATCCATCGCTGGCGCCCGATACGGACGGATTTCAGCGGACCTTCCTACTCAACGTATACATGTCGATTCCCAATGCGCTGAGCACGCTCAAGAGCTACCTCACCAGCGAGCTGTCAAATGATTCACCTGGCGCGACGACAAGTCTCGACTCGAACGGCAAACGAATTTATCGCGCTGCTCTCTTTCACACCTACTTCGCCACCAATCCCGATTTGGAAACCGAGGCGCTTCCGCTGGCGAGCCAAATCTTGAGTCGCAATCTATCGACGCAAGACAAGGCGCCGCTCATTCAGGAGCTGGTGACGAGACATCCGGCGCTGCTTGCACAATTTTTGGCGAACAAACCCGCCGCCGCGGTTTTGAATTCGGGTGGAGGTCAATAATGCGCGATCTTCGAGTCATCGTCGGAGTTTTTGTCGCGCTGTTGATCGCGCCGGCGATTTCGCACGCGCAAGGCAACACCGTGATCAATGCGCAGCTCGAGCAGCAGCTGCTGAACGGACTTCAGCTCGATAACAGCGTATCGACCGCGGCCAAGATCGACTATCTGGCGACCGCCATGCAGAACATGGGGCGAGATCCAGGTGAAGTCGCGGCCATCCAAAGCGGCATCGATCAGATCATCACCGATCTGCGCACGCGCGACGCTGCCGGCGAGCTCACTACCATGGATCAATATCGACTCGATACCATCTGGCAGGGCCGCGTTGGAGGCACCGCAGGGTACGACACACAGATTGCGGTGTTCAAAAGCGGTGAGACCTACTCGATCCCGATCAAAGATCTCGATGGCGAGTGGGTTTATGTGCGAGACACCATCGACTCGACCGTGACCCTTGTTGACGATGTCGGCGCGCAGGATGCGCTGGTGATGAAACTCTCGGTCGGCAACGCGGCGGATGATCTGAATGGCGGCGTGCTCACACTGTTCGATCATGAAGCCGGACACATGATCGTTGGCCGACAATTTCTCGCCGGAAATGCGGACTTCGCATTCTTCGACGGTGTAGGAGGCGCTTCGGGCCCGCTCGGTTCGGCGAGTACCGCAGTGCAGGAATCGCTCGACGAATTTTGGGCAAACTTCGCGCTCACGAGTGATTCCGATTTGGCGCTCGCCGCGACCCAAGCTTGGCGACCCAACAACGTCGTGATCAATCAGTTTGAAAATGGCGAGGAGTTTGTCGGCGTCATGCAGCCACTGGCGAACGCTGCGGCATCGGAGACGGTCACCGCGCCCGAAATCGTCGAGCTCGCCGCCATTGCGGGCGCGCAGCAGACCACCGCCGCGGTCAGCGCCGTGCCGCCGGTGATCGAAGCCGCCGCTGTCACCGCCGACACCACCGCTGCAACCAGCGGATTCATGTCCAACTTGGGCACGCTTTCCGACGGTCTGGAGATGGCCGGCAAGGCAAACCTGGTCGCCCAAGTGGTGCTCAACGGCGGGCTTCTCATCGGCTCGACCTTCATCGGATCGCACTACGGCAACATGAGCCTCGACGATTCGATCAACTTTGGTCTCAACAGCTGGGCCAGCTTTACCGTCGACAGCTTCACCTCGCTCGCGGCCGATGGCATCAACACCGGTGGCGCCAGTCTCACCAATCCACTCGGCGGTCCCAGCATTCAGTCGTTCGTCTTTGACGGCATCATGTCTGCCGTCGGTTTCACCGCGGACAAACGACAAGCGGTTGCCAACGACATCATCGCCGCCGGACATGATTTCGTCGAGACTCTGTTTCCGCTCGACGACGGCGCGTCGCAGCCGATTCCGTCGTTCTATATGATCAACTCGCCCTTTGGCGCCTACTACCCGACCACCTATTCGACCGGCCTCGACGGATTGCCCTTCTCCGCCACGCCGGGAAATCCATTCACCGGCATGTCGGCCTTCGGTGGCAACAGCTCGATTCCATGGCTGGCGAGCTACCAAACTGCCGGCGGACTCGGTTTCGTTTCGTCGGGCACAACGCCCACCGATTTCATCGGTCAGATCATGCTCAACGATCCGATTCAGTCGCTCGACACCTCCTCTATCATTGGCGCCATGAACCAAGCGAGCGCGACCGGATCGGTTCTGCCTTCAGGAAACGGCACTGGAACCATCGGGCAGGACTGGTTCAATCTCGAGCCGGCGTCGCTGTCGTTCGCCGACGGCGCGGGTGGCCTCACCACGGTCAACAACATCCCGGTGCTGAACCCAATCGACTACACCGGCTACGTTCCGACGCCAGTTACATCGACCAACGCGTCCGCCATGCCGTTCCAATTGCTCAGCACGCAAAATCAATATGTGTTCGGTTTGACCGGTTCACTTCCCGACGACGCCGCCGCCGCGGCTGCTTCGCGAACGATTTTGGGCATCACCAACATCGGCTCGAGCTACGGCATCTCCAACGACGGCACCGAGACCTGGATGAACGTCTTCACGCCCGGAAACAACGATCCGACCACACTCGGTTGGGGCGCGGATTCTGGATTCGGCAACGGCGGATCGATCACCAATGATCCAGTGATGGGCGCGTTCACGCCCGACAACTACGACGACGACTAATCTCTGTCGCAGGATTCGACGTTCCGAGCGTATACTTCCCCTGAATGAGGGCATCAAAGCGCGATAGTGCACGCTTGCGAGTCGCGCTTGATCTGTGCGAACTCGCCGAGAAGCTTTCCCGAGAGCGCCTCAAACGACAGCATCCAAAGGCGACCGAGGCGAAGATCGAGACGCTCTACGTTGCGGAGCTCTATCGGAGGAATGACGCAAAGTGGCCAACCGCGTTGAAGATGCGCTCCGCCAGATCACGAAAATCCTCCAAGCGATAGGCGCTGAGTACGCTGTCGTCGGAGGTCTCGCGGTCTCCGCTCGCGCTCGTCCTCGGATGACGGCGGACGTGGATGTTGCAGTGGCGGTCGAGAGCGATGCCGATGCAGAATTGCTCATCCACAAGCTAGTCGCATGTGGACGATCTTTCCACCGCCAGGCAAGCACTTCGAACGATCTCAAAGCAAGGTTTTGCCGGACGCCGTGATCTGCTCGCGAGATTGCAACGAATGCAGCGTCGCCCGCGAGGTTGACAGTTGCTTGCTTTTCCTTGCGGCTGGGTGTCGCCCTTCCGATTACGATGATGGCGGCGGCGACTAGCTCTATCGCGGCGCGACTCCGCAAGGTCGCACTCCGGCATTGCAAGGTTGCACTCCGGCATTGCGATATCGCAATCGGACGAAGCAATGTCGCATAGTGGCTCCGCTATCACGTCTGAAATCTTCGCACTAAAATGAGAATAATTCGAACGCCCTCCGCCCATTCTATCCCAACGGAGGAGGTTCGACCTTGCGCCAATTCATTCTCGCTCTCGTCGCTTGCGCCGGATGCGACTCATCCGCGCCCGTCTCGGATGACGAGCCAGACCTGAGCGTCGCAGACCAGAGCGTCGCTGAATACGTGAGAGATCTTGCACCATGTCCAGCACCGGATGCGATGGGCGAGATACGTCCTGTCAGCGAGCATCCGACCTTTCCGCCGCTCGAGTTTTGGAACGGGGAAAAGGTGATTCATGCCATGGAAGCGTGGACTATCGTGTGGGCAGGCGACGAAGCGCTGGGCGCGCAGATCGATAAATTCTTGTCGGTGTTGCTCACGAGCAGTTACTGGCAGGGCCTCGCCGATTACGGCGTCGGCTCAGGTATGAACAAAGGCGTGATCGTGCTTCCCGGATCGCCGCCGACAGACACTTGTCAGATTAGCGACGTCATCCAAGGCATCCTCGGCAACCAAGTTTCTTCGCCCAACTCGAACACCGCGCTGGTGTTCCTTTTTCCGTCAGGCACACTGCTGAAAGATCCGAACAGCCCCGAGGGATGCGCTCCCCTTCCAGGGGCGCTGGGCTATCATGATCTCAGTGCTGTCGCGTTCGTTGCTGTCGCTGAGCAGAACACGCTCGACGAGACCACGTCGGTACTCAGCCACGAAGCGGTCGAAGCCGCCACCAATGGTTGGTACCTTCCGCTCGGCAAAGAGATCGCAGATCTGTGCGAAGATTTAGCTGATCACGACATCGCGATCACCCAGCCAGGCGACGGTGGAACAGCCTACGCCGCACAACGGTGGTTTTCGCGCGCCGCAGCCGCCGCTGGGAATCTCGATCCATGTGTGCCTGCGCCAGCCGAACCCTATTTTGGCGTCGCGGTCGATCCATCACCAGTTCAAGATTCTTGCGGCTACGACTCGCTCATTCGCCTGATGCCGTTCACCTACGGATCGCAAACGTCGATTCACTGGGAAACAATCCGCACGTCACCCATTGAGCCACGGTCGGGCGACGCAGCGCCCGGCGAGACGGTCTACGTTAGAGGTTCTTTCACTGGTTTGGGGTTGGAGATTGTCGCCACCGATCCCGCCAAGTCTTCTCATCAGACCTGTTGGTATCAGCCTCCTCAATAGTCGGATGGATCAACCGCGCTTGAAACGCGCCCCCCCAGCAGCTCTACGGCTGTGGGCGATAGGCTTTGAGCGCCACCGCGCACATGCGCAGGCGACGACGGCTCAGCTCTTTGCCCACCACCTGCATGGTGTCGAACAGTGGCGGCGCGGCGGTGCGGGCGGTGAGCGCCACGCGAATGGCCATGAACAATTCTTTTGTCTGCCATTTGATCTGTTCCGAGAACGCGCGCACCACCGGCTCGAGCGCCACCGGCGTCCAGGTCTGCAGCGGATCGAGCGCATCGGCCAGCTCAGAGAGCGCCTTGGCGGTGTCGGCAGCGGAGCGCTCTTTCGGAATGAGATCTTTCATCGCGTGCTTGTAGTCGAGATCGCCGGCGAAGAAGAAGTCGGTATTGGGAATGAACTCGTCGAGCCGACGAATGCGCTCGTGCACCAGCGGCACCATCTGCGCCATCGCCTGATCGGAAAAACGCCAGGCGCGTAACCGATCGATGAGTTGAGCCGGTGTGAGCTCGCGAATGTAGAGTCCGTTCAGCCACGAAAGTTTTTCCAGATCGAACACCGGACCGCCGAGTGAAACTTTAGCCCAGTCGAACGCTTCGATCATCTCCGGCAGCGTGAACTTCTCGCGATCGCCGCCGAACGAAAACCCCATCAGGCCGAGAAAGTTGAGCAGCGCCTCCGGCAAATAGCCGGCGTCGCGATAGTAGTCGAGCGAGACTGGATTCTTACGCTTGGAGATTTTCGATTTGTCCGCGTTGCGCAAAAGTGGCATGTGCAAAAACTCGGGCGGCTCCCAACCGAAGGCGCGATAGAGCTGGACGTGTTTAGGCGTCGACGAGATCCACTCCTCGGCGCGCACCACGTGCGTGATCTCCATCAAATGGTCATCGACCACGTTGGCCAGATGGTAGGTGGGAAATCCGTCCGACTTGAGCAGCACCTGATCATCGATGAGCGCATTTTGAAATGAGACATCGCCACGTAAACCATCTTTGAAAACGGTGTCGCCCTCTTTGGGCATCGCCAAGCGCAGCACGTGCTTTTCGCCGGCGGCGATCTTCTTGGCGGCTTCGGCCTTTTCGATCTTGCGACAGAGCCCGTCGTATCCCGGCGGCTTTTTCTCCGCGCGCTGCGCTGCACGCAATGCTTCGAGGCGCCCCTCGGTGCAGAAACAGGCATAGGCCGCGCCCTTGTCGACCAGCATTTTCGCGTGCTCGGCATAAATTGCCGCGCGCTCCGACTGCCGGTACGGACCGTACGGACCGCCCACATCGGGACCTTCGTCCCATTTCAATCCCACCCAACTGAGCGCGCGCAAGATGGCCGCTTCGCTCTCCGGCGTCGAACGCGTTCGATCGGTATCCTCGATTCGAAGCACGAATTTGCCGCCGGACTTCTTGGCAAATGCGTAATTAAAAAGCGCAATGTAGGCGGTCCCAACATGCGGGTCGCCAGTGGGTGATGGGGCGATTCGAACGCGAACGGGCTTGGACATTCTGACAGTGAGGTACAGCACCTCTTTAATGGAGTCAACGCCGGCGCTGGCAGGACGACATTTCACGGCTGTGTTAAGATGTCCCGATGAAACGAGTCCTTCCTTCTCTTATCTTGTCTTCGCTGCTCGGGCTCTCGTCTGCGGCGATGGCCACGACCATGTTGCCGCTCGACACCAATGGCCTTTGCGAGCGCGCCGATAGAATCGTGCTCGCCAAAGCGGAATCGCAGAGCGCCAGGTGGTCCGACGACCATCAGACCATCTACACCGAGATCACGCTCCGCGTAGAGCGCAGCTACAAAGGTGCGCTCAAGACGGGTGACACGGTGGTGGTGCGCAGCGAAGGCGGCAGCGTTGACGGAATCGGCATGCGCGTCTATGGCGCGGCCAGTTTCAAGATCGGCGAAGAGTCGGTGGTTTTCGTCGAGCATCGCGGCCTGCCCAGCTACGTGGTCGGAATGGCGCAGGGCAAGCTCCACGTCGAGGCGCGTGCCGACGGCAAGCGAATGGTCGCGCCCAACTTGGCTGAGATTCATTTCACGCAGGCGCCGACCAAGGACGCAGGCGCCGCACGCACGCTCGAAGAGATGGAGCAAGAGATCGTGAAGACCGTCGACGCACAGAAAAAAACTCCGGCACGGAGCGGTCATTGATCCGGGTGCGCGCAATCGGCGTGGGACTGGCCGCCTTGATGGTGTCTACCCTTTCGTCGTCGTCCGCATCGGCTTTCGTCCGTTCACGCACGTCCACCGGAACGCCGGTTTTTTGGGCGAGCGGATGCGTATTCGTCACGCCCGATTCGGGTGGAACGGCCGACCTCCCCGGCGACATGGTCACCGCCACCATTCAAAAATCATTGGCCAACTGGCAGACGCCGACGGCGAGCTGCTCGTACCTTAAGCTCACGCTCGAAACCGCCGTGGCGCTCGAAGCGCATTACGACGGAATCAACACCGTGAAGTTTCGCTCCGACCGCTGGTGTCATCCCGACGACACCATGAGCCACGATCAATGCTACAGCCCGAACGCGGCCGCCATCACCACCGCCTACTTCATCGACAAGGCGGGCGACAAGAATGACGGTGAGCTCCTCGACGCCGACATCGAGCTCAACGACATCAACTTCACCTTCGAGATCTTGAATCCGAGCGCAACCGCGCCGCGGGCCGGCACCTCGGTGGCCGATCTCGAGAACACGCTCACCCACGAGCTCGGCCATCTGCAGGGGCTCGATCACACTTGCGCCGATGCGGCCACGCCGGCCAACGAAACCGACGACACCGGAAACGCACCGCCGCCGTGCGACAATCTCGATTCACTCTCCGCCGACGCGCGCATGAAGATCGAAACCGCGACCATGTACAACTCCGCGGTTCCGGGCGACACCTCCAAGCGATCGATCGAGACCGACGACAAGAACGGAATCTGCGCCATCTACCCGACCGCCAAAGATCCAAAGACCTGCGCCGCGGTCAACCTCACCACCGTGACCAAGACCGCAGGTTGCAGCTTCGTCGCCACCGATGGTCGCGCGCCGATTGGGCTGGCGATATTTCTGTCCGTCGTCGGTGGATTTTTGTGGCTGACCCGCCTGCGACGCGCGCGCGCGTGAAGTTAGCGGGGCTCACCGCGACGGTAATTCTTGCCGTCACGACGACCAGCGCCGCCCACGCCTACGTTCGCACCACCACCGAGAATCACACCCCGATCAGCTGGCCCTCGAGCTGCCTCACGTTCGTTCCCTCGAGCTCTGCGCTGCCCACCGGCATCGATCTAGCAACCTTCACCGCGACCATCGATCAGGCAATGGCCAATTGGCGCGTGGCGACTTCGCCTTGCTCCAACTTCGAAATGTCCCGGCTCGATCCTCAGCCAGTGCTGGTGCTGCACGACAATCTGAGTGTCATCAAGTTCAACACGCAATTCTGGACGCACGGAGACACCGCCACCGGCGCCTCTTTCGATTCGGCGACCAAAGCGATCACCACCGTCTCCTTCATCGACAAGAAGGGCGTTCCGAACGACGGCACCATCTTAGACGCCGACATCGAGCTCAACGCCACCGACTATCAGTTCGTGATTCTGCCGAGCGACTCCATGTTCCCGAACGAGTCCGATCTGGAGAACACGCTGACGCACGAGATGGGTCACGCCCAAGGGCTGGCTCACACCTGTTACATCGAGGGCGATCCGATCCCACTCGACGAAAATGGTCAGCCGCTGCCCGACTGTGAGCACAGCGATCCGGTCGTCGCCGCCACCACCATGTTCGCCATCGCGTCGCCGAGCGACATCGACAAACGATATCCTAAAGCAGATGACGTCGCCGGAATCTGCGCGATCTATCCGCTGACCGCATCGGCCTGTGGTCCCCCGCTAACCGCTGCCACGCAAGCGAGCGCCGGATGCCAACTGAACCCGACCGACAAGGACACGACCTTTCCTGTGCTCTGTTTGATCGGCGTGCTGGCGCGTCTTCAATTTCGCCGCCGCCTACGTGCGCAGCGATAACACGGTGGCGATTCGATCCGCCGGCTATCTTGACTTCGCGCCCGAATGGAACTCAGTCATTCTCGCTAATTGATTGAGGCACGAGGGTTGCTTTGCATCTCTTCCATATGCGTCCCCGCACTCTCATCACCGAATGGCCTGAGCTCTCGGAGCTCACAGAGCCCGACACCCATCGAATGGTTCGACTGACCGTCGATGACGCCTTGAGCGAGCTGACTCTTCCCGATGGTCCAGCCGCGCTTCTGCGAGAAGGGATGACGCTGCCGAATGGACCGATCGACGCCCGAGAACCCGAGGAATAATAGGTCCTTGTACTGCCCCAGAATTCTTGGCAAAAAAAGTTCCCGCGTGTTACCAAAGACGCGCGAGGAGACAACCATGAATCGTTTTCGTTTGAGCCCTCTTGTTTTTTTTTCAGGACTGGCGCTTTCGCTCGTGTGCGGCTGCGACCAAGGCGGCTCGGGCGCATCGATGGGATCGGAGCCTGAAGCGACGGCGATGCCGGCGATGAAGGTGGACCTTCCCAATCCCCCGTCGTTTGCAGCTTCGGACATTCCGCTCAAGTACGACGACGGCTCGCTCACCATTCGCGGTCTGCGCAAGCAGCAGGCGGCGATGCTGGGAAAGCCGGCCAAAGTGAAGGCCACGCTGCTCGAGATTTATCAGTGCCCGGTTTGCCCGAAAGGCCAGACCTGCAAGCTTTGCGAACAGCCGCACTTCTTCCTCGGCGACAAGCCGGACACCAAGAAGGAAAAAGCGCTAATGGTGGTCGACTACCTCGCTCCCAAAGAGGTGGCGCCCAAGCTGACCATTGGAAAGCAGTACGTGATCGATGGCACCTTCAGCATCAACTCTCCCACCGGTTTCGCGTCCTCCGATGGGCTCCTCTTGTTCGATCAGCTGACCGACGATGCCGGCAAAGTGTTCGTGTCGCCGGCCAAGCAGCTGGAAGACAAAGCCGCAGCAGGCGAAGCCGCCGAAGCGGCACAACTGAAAAAGATTTCAAAGAAGAAATAACATGCAAGCCATCCGTTCCCTCTCCATTTGGCTCGGTGTCGTCGTCGTTACCGGCGTGATGTATCCGATCGGACTGCTGGTGCACCTAATCGCTCTGCCGTTCGATCCCACCCGCAAAGCGCAGCACTGGTACAGCTGCCGCTGGGGACGCGCGCTCACCAAGCTAAACAGCAACTGGAGCTTCACGCTCGAGGGGACCGAGCGCATTCCCAAAGATCGGCCGCTCATTTTGATCTCCAACCACACTGGAATGGCAGACATCTTGATGGCGTTCTGTCTCGACCATCAATTCAAGTGGATCGCCAAGGAGATCATCTTCAAGGTGCCGATGCTGGGCTGGTTCATGTCGCACTCCGGCTACATTCGGCTCAGGCGCGGCAATCGCGATTCGATCGTGAAATGCATGGAGCGCGCGCGCTGGTATCTCGATCACGGGATCTCGGTGCTGCTGTTTCCCGAGGGCACGCGCACCGAGGACGGAGAGCTGAGGCCGTTCAAGCGCGGCGCATTTCGATTGGCGATCGATAGCGGCTGCGACATCTTGCCGATGGCGATGATCAACACCGAGGACGCGCTGCCCAAGAACACCTGGCTGGTGCCGGAGAAGCGGTCGGACATGAAGCTGCTGGTGGGCGAGGTGATCCCGACCAAAGGGCTCACCCTCAAAGATCTGCCGTCGCTCATCGAGCATTCGCGCGCGGTGATTCAGACGCTCAAAGATCAGCTGGCCGGCAAGCTCGAGCCCAGCGAAGTCAGCGAGCCAGATCGCGCCACCGACTTCAACGACTCCGTCGCCGTTTAAAAATACTCGATCGCTCGCAGAATCAGCGGCGTACTTTTTCGCAGGTCTCTTGCGACAGCTCGAAGCTGCGCTCGCCGAGCGAGCCTATGCATGATTGTAGCGTGAGGGAAAAAGCCGGTGCGTTTTGGCCGGTGGCGAAGAGCGCGATGGTCTCATCGGGCGCGGACGGTTTTTGCTCCACGAATTTAGCGGCATGCAGGTTCGAAAGGGTCTTCACTAGATCGAGCGGGAAGTCGCTGGCCGACTGGCTGAAGCGCCGGGTGCTCCCTGCGCGTGTCATCTCGACGCGGTCAATCGACTGTGGCGAAAACGACGAGACTTGCAGACTGCGCAGCGACGCGAGCGAGAGCGAATCGAAGAGCGGACGTGCGAGGGTCAGCACGACCTGTTCGCCGCGACGACGGACCCGCGTTCGCGCGTGATCGAATTCGACCGCCATCGTCCCCTCGGCGCTCTTGAGGGTGAGCGCGCCAGCCGATGAGAATCCTCGGTCGCTGGTGGCAACGGAGATGGCACGCGCACTCACCAGATTGGAGATCGCAGCGGACACTGCTTTGTCTTCGGCCAAACCGCCGTTTTCCGCGTGGGGGGCGCGGGGCGTGAGGATCTTCCATTGTTGGGCTTCGCGCGCCAGCGAGAACGCGCCTTCGAGGTCGAGCGCTTGCACCTCGAACGGGCTCATCGGAAAAGGCTGGGTAGAGAGCCACCTCTCCGGCGGAAGCGAGAACGGAAGGCGATCGCGAGCGAACCTGAGGTGGGCGCCGTCGGATCGAGAGAGCAGGACGTGGGCGTCGTCGACTACGAACGTGGCCACGGTCCTCTCGTCCACGCGAATCTTTTGCTCGGGCTGACCGGGCGGGATTGGCTCATCGGTGAGCGTGCCCGGCTCATCGGTGAGCGCTTTGTCGAGCGTCGCCACGGCGGCCGCATCGGCCAGGCCGCGCGGAGAAATTAGCACGAATCCGAACGCGCTCTTTTCGAACTCGAGCGATCCAACTTCGATCTTCTGCGCCGCATCGATGGGATCGAAGATGATCTTGTTCGAAATCCATTTCGCGCGAGGGCGATCCAGTTTCTCGAAAACCGAATGGGGAATCACCAACACATCGGCGGCCTTGTCCTGGCACGCGACATAGACACCGCGGCCCTCGGCCTCGTCGGCGCCGAAGAGGAGTCGCTTTCCAGCGAGCACCAAGGTCACGCGCGGCGCACTCAATCCGAACCGCTTCCGCTCCTCCGTATTCGACGAAGGGAGGTGACGATCCACCGGCGCAAATTCGAGCGCGCTCAGCAGCGCCTCCACCTCCGCCTGCTCGGCGCGCCGGCGCGGATCGATGAGCCACCAGCCCGAAGTCCATCGCTGTTCGCGTTCGGATTTCTCGTCTTGTTCGAGAACGATCGCGCCGTCGGATCGGAGGATTTCGATTCGCCGCAGGTCGTCGCGCTCGAAATGATCGAACAGTCGCCTCTCCGCCTGGCGCGCCTGATCGGTGGAGGGACGGGCGCGATCGAGTCGAATCAATCCGCCGACCACCGCCGCTGCCAGCGCCAGCAGAATGAGCGTGCGACCCTTCAACTGCGCCGCACCCAATAGATTCCCAGCCCGAAGAAGAGCGCGAACAGTGGCAGCGCCAGCACGCACACCAAGAAGATCCGTCGAGTCTGGGTCGCATCTAGCGAGAGACGAAAGTCTTCCGGCTCGCGCGGTCCCATCGCGATCTTCGGTCCGACGTCGCACAGCCAAGCCACCGTGCCGAGCAAAAGATCGCGATTATATGAAAGCGCCACCCGACTCGCCGCCATCTCGCTCGATCCTAGAACCACCCAGCGCGCTTCGTCCGAGTGTTTACGGCTCTCGCCCAGCTTTTTTCGAGCCGCCACCGCCAGCGAGATGGGCCCCTTCACGTCGCGCTTCGAGTCGAACGACAGCGACGGCGGAATTCGCAGCAGCGCCAAATCGGTCTCCCCCCAACCGTCGTCGCTAGAATGCACGATCTCGAGCGCCTCCCCTCCCGGCAGCGGGACTGCGCGAACTTGACGGGAGAGCGTCCAAAGCGTGCGGTGGTGCATGAGCCGCGAGGTGATGGGATGTTCGCCGTATCCTTCAGAGACGAAAAAATCGGTGGGACTTCCTGGAAGATTGGGCGTGTCGACCACCACGTTCTCTCCCAGGGCGACGCCGTGGTGCGAAAAAAAATCTTCCAGTCCGGTCGGTGCGAAGTGCTCGATCTTCGCGTCCACGCTGGGGCCGAGCAGCGCCCAAAGACGTCCGCCGCGATCGAGGAGCGCGTCGAGTCGCTTGGTCTCTGCCGGCGCATAGGGCTGTTCGGGACTGGACATCACCACCAGATTGCAATCGGTGGGGATGTCGATCGAAAGCTCGATCGCCTGCACTCGATTGTGATCACGCCTGAGCATCTCGGCGAAATCGCCGAACGCGCCCGGCTCGAGCGAATCGATGGCCGGCTCGCCATGGCCTTGGGTGAAACAGAGAACCGGCGCGTGCGCTTCGGTTACGGTCAGGATCGCGCTCATCAGCGCCTGCTCTCCCTTCCAAGCGATCAACCGCGGCGGACCCTCATCGCCGCTGTCGTAGTCGGCGAGCTCACTGCGCACGACAAACTTCGACTGACTGCCGGACTCGACCACCATCACGCCGTTCTCGATATCGTCGCGATCGAGCTTGTAGCGCTTGGCGGCAGCGCGCAGTCGTTCGGGATCGCGATCGATGTCGACGTAATCGACCTTGAGATAGGGCGTATAACGCGCGGCCCTCTCCAGGAGCTCGTGGGTGTCGCTGTACAAATCGTTCGCGCCAGGTCCGGAGGGAATCATGAACACGATGACCTCCACCGGCGCGGTGAGCCCTCGCAAGATGGAAATCGTCTTGTCTGACAAACTGAAGGTCTGTCCGCGCGTGAGATCGCCGCGCAGATAATGGCGCGACGCCAGATAGTTGATACCGAGCAGCACCGCCGCCAAAAGAGCGAGCTCGAGCGCCACGCGCCCGGCGCCCAAGCCGCCGCTTGTCGCGCGAGAGGCGCTCACCGGCCCCGTCTCCACTCGAGCATGCGGGCGGAGGCGAACAGCGAAAAGATCACGATGCCGAGATGAAACACGATGGGCCGCGAGTCGACGATGCCGCGCCCGAAATCTTCCGCGTGCTGACGAATGTTGATATACGAAAAGAGCGGCGCCCACGGCCCCGAGCGGAGCATGGCGTCGCCCAGCGCGCCGACCAGCAAGAGCAGCGTGAGCCCCACGAAGGCCAGCACCGCGCTCACGATCTGATTTCGCGTGAGCGTGGAGCAAAAGAGTCCGACTGAAATCGTGCTGGCGCCGATCAGCAGCGCGCCGCCGTACCCGCTCGCCACCGGACCTAGATCGAGCCTGACCCCGACCGGTGAATAGGCCTGCAGCATGGCCACGTAGAGTAAGGTGGGGATCCACAGGCAAACGTAGAAGCCGAGCGCCCCCAGGTATTTCCCTACGATGACTTCCCATTCGTCGACCGGCGCGGTGAGCAGAGGCTCGAGGGTGCCGAGCCGCCGCTCCTCGGCGATGAGTCGCATGGTGATGACCGAAACCAAGAAGAGCTCGATGAGCCAGAAGAGAAACGTTCCGCCGAAGAAATATTGCAGCACCGCGCCGTGCGAGTTTTGGCTTTGGTTGAGGAGCTCGGTGAGTACCCAAAACGAGTAGCCCTCGATGGCCAAAAAGAGCGTCAGCACGATATAGGAGACGGGCGAGGTGAAATAGGCGAAGAGCTCTCGTCGCGCGATGGTGAAAGCTCTCACGAAACGCCTTCCGATCGAGTGAGTCGCTCGAACACTCCGGCCAGCCCGGTGGGCTTGAGCTCGCGCAGCTCGCCGACTTCGATCACCGCGCGCGCGATCTGCTCGCGCGAGTCGACGCTCGACAGCACCGTGAAAGCCCACCCGTCGTTCACCTGCGCGACGCAATCGACTCGCTCGACGCCTTCGACTTTGGCGAGCGCATCTTCGATCTTCTTGGCGTCGCCGCGCGCGATCACCGACACGTCGCCTCGACGACAAAGCGCGGAGGTCTCACCCTGCGCGATGATCTTGCCGTGATTCAAAATGATCACGCGGCTGCAGACCGCTTCGACCTCGGACAGGATGTGTGTTGAAAGAATGACCGTGCGCGTTTTTCCCAGCTCACGAATGAGCGCCAGCACGTCGGCGCGCTGATTGGGATCGAGGCCGTCGGTCGGCTCGTCNNGCTCGTCGAGAATCAGCACTTCCGGCCGATGCGAAAGCGCGTCGGCCAAACCCACTCGCTGCCGGTAGCCCTTCGAAAGTTGACCGATTAGCCGACGGCTCTCGCTCGTGATTCCGGTGTGCGCCATCGCTTCGTCGATGAACTGCCTGCGATTTGCTGAAGACACGCCTTTGAGTGCAGCACGATGCTGCAGATATTCGAGGACCCGCATCTCGGGATAGAGCGGAACGCTCTCGGGCAGATAACCGATCTTGGCGCGTGCCTCTCGCGGATATTCGGCCGCGTCGAGACCACACACCGTCACCCGCCCGGAGCTGGGCGGCAAATAGGTGGTGAGAATGCGCATGGTGGTGGTCTTGCCGGCGCCGTTCGGACCCAAAAATCCGAGTACGCCGCCCGCGCTGGCCTCGAAGCTAACCGCCTCCAGCACCGAGCGCGCTAAAAACCGCTTGGATAGCTCTACCGCCGCAATCACACGGCTCTTTTAGCACGGAATGATTGGTCTTTCACGGAGTCGACCGCCGCAACGACGAGGAACACTTTTGGCCGCCTCCAACGTATAAGGAAAGCGGAGGCAAACATGGAATCGAGCGGGCGTTTTCTCGCAGGACTGGCGCTCGGCGGAGCGCTGGTGGTTTCGACCGCGCTTTTGACGCGCACGGCGGTGAAGTTCAAGCAGGAAAGTCAGACCATCACCGTGACCGGCAGCGCCAAGCGACGCATCGAGTCGGACCTGATCACCTGGAGCGCCAAGGTTTCTACGCGCGCCGGCACGCTGGCCGCGGCGATGCGGCAGCTCAAACAATCCACGCCGCAGATCACGGCGTTCCTCACCAAAAAGGGAATTCAGCCGGCGCAGGTGGTGGTCTCGGCGATCGCCACGCGCCCGTTTCATCCGACCGATTCGCAAGGCCATACGCTCGAGGAGACCATCAGCGGCTACGAGCTCACACAGACCATTTCGGTGCGCTCGAACGAAGTCGACAAGGTCGAGCAGGTTTCGCGCGAGGCCACCGAGCTCATCGAGCAAGGAGTCAACCTCGAGTCGGAGGCGCCCGAATATCACTACACCAAACTGGCCGATCTGAAGATTCAGATGCTGGCCGAGGCGTCGAAAGATTCCAAAGTTCGCGCCGAGCAGATCGCCACTTCAACCGGCGCGCGCTTGGGCATTTTAAAAGATGCGCACATGGGCGTCATGCAGATTAATCCCGCCGACTCGACGGAGACGTCGAGCGAAGGCAATAACGACACCGCCTCACTCTACAAAGACGTCATCGCCGTAGTCACCGCCAGCTTCGCCATCGACTAAGTCGCCCCGCTCGTTGTAAGCTCTTTCGCTGTCTTCTAGCGCGAAGGAGTCCCTTTGAAGATTCACGAGTATCAAGGCAAAGAGCTTCTCAAACGTTACGGCGTGCCGGTGCCTAAGGGCAAAGTCGCGTTCTCGCTGAAAGAGGCCGATGAAGCGGCCGCGGCGATCATGCAGGAAACCGGAAAAGAGATTGTCGTCGTCAAGGCGCAGATTCACGCCGGCGGTCGCGGCAAAGGCGGCGGCGTCAAAGTGGCCAAAGGCGCGAGTGGCGCGGCCGAAGCAGCGAAGAAAATCTTCGGCATGCAGCTGGTCACGCATCAGACCGGGCCTGAGGGCAAAAAGGTCAATCGACTTCTCGTCGAGCAGGGCGTGGACATCGCGCGTGAGCTCTATATCGGACTGGTAGTCGATCGCGGATCGGGTCGGGTCGTTTTGATGGCCTCGACCGAAGGCGGCATGGAAATCGAAGAGGTCGCCGAGAAACATCCAGAAAAGATTCTGAAGCAGTCGATCGATCCGGCGGCGGGATTTCGTCCGTGGCAGGCACGCTCGATCGCCTACGGGCTCGGGCTCAAGGGTGACGAAGTCAGAAACACGGTGAAGTTTCTCGATGCGCTGGTGCGCGCGTTCGTCGATCTCGACTGCTCGCTCGCCGAGATCAATCCGCTGGTGGTGACCAAGCAGGGCGAGGTCATCGCGCTCGACGCCAAGATGANNCAAGATCAACTTCGACGACAACGCCCTCTTCCGCCATCCGGAATTGAACGAGCTGCGCGATCTAGACGAAGAAGATCCGTCGGAGACCAAAGCCAAAGAATACGACCTGTCATTCATTGCGCTCGACGGCAACATCGGCTGCATGGTGAACGGTGCGGGCTTGGCGATGGCCACCATGGATATCATCAAGTCGGCGGGAGGATCTCCGGCCAACTTCCTCGATGTCGGTGGTGGCGCGACCGCCGAGAAGGTAACCGCCGCGTTCAAGATCATCACCCAAGATCCCAAGGTGAAGGGAATCTTCGTCAACATCTTCGGTGGCANNATCATGAAGTGCGACACCATCGCGGATGGAATCGTCACCGCGGTGAAAGAGGTCGGATTGAAAGTGCCGCTGGTGGTTCGCTTGGAAGGAACCAACGTCGAGTTGGGCCGCAAGATCCTGCAAGATTCGAAACTCAACGTCGTTGCCGCAGCCGATATGGCCGACGGCGCTAAAAAGATTGTGGAGCTCGCGCGATGAGCAATTTCGAAGAAATTGCGATCAACAATGAATCTCCGCTCATGGCGGACGGAGTCAGCCGATGAGCGTCTTAGTCGACAAGAATACGCGGCTGCTCGTTCAGGGCATCAGTGGCAAGACCGGCGCATTTCACACCAAAGGCGCCAAGGAATACGGCACCAATGTCGTCGCCGGCGTCACACCGGGAAAAGGCGGCACCGTCTTCGAAGGCACACCGGTATTCGACACCGTCGCCGACGCGATCAAGCAGACCGGCGCCAACGCCACCGTCAT
>PLXG01000486.1 GCA_003153195.1 Myxococcales bacterium | reverse complement strand
GCCGATCAGATCCGGCGCGATTTCGTCGCCAACGTGTCGCACGAGCTGCGGACGCCGCTGACGGCCATCCGCGGCTACGTCGAAGCGCTGTCGGAAGGCGACGCGAGCGCCGAGGAAAGCCGGATGTTTCTCGACATCATCGCGCGGCATTCCGAGCGGATGGAGCGGCTCGTCAAAGACCTGCTGCGGCTGGCGCGTCTCGATGCGGGGCAGGAAACGCTCGACATCATCGCGTGCGACACGCACAACCTCGTCCAAGGCGTGATCGCGGACGTGACGCCGGCGCTTCTGCCGCGCGATCAGCGGATCGAGGTCGCCATCGCCGCCGGCGCCGAGACGCTGCGGGGCGATCCCGCGAAGCTGCACGACGCGCTGCGGAACCTCGTCGCCAACGCGATCACGTACTCACCCGAGCACACCGCCATCCGCGTGGACGCATCGCGCGAAGCCGGGTCGGTGGCGGTGTCGGTGTCGGATGAGGGTCCGGGGATTCCCGACGAAGATCTCTCGCGCGTGTTCGAGCGGTTTTATCGCGTGGACAAATCACGCGCGCGCGACCCGGGCGGCACCGGCCTCGGCCTCGCCATCGTCAAGCACCTCGTCGAGCTCCACGGAGGCACGGTCCGGGCGGAGAACCGGCCGGAAGGCGGCGCGCGCGTGACGATTACCCTACCGCGCGCGTGAGGCCGCTTTCTCGTCGGCGCGGGCGCCCGAGAGAATGTTGAACATCGCGTAGTTCCCCTCGTGGCACGCGTATTCGTAGACCTGAGGCTGGCGCGGAGACGATAGGACGCATTAGACGCCTCCCGAAGTCTACGAAACACACCTTCTCAGACCCAGCCCCCCCGACACAGCTGAGCCGGGGTGGCGGAACTGGCAGACGCACAGGACTTAAAACGGAACGCCAGCCCCGATCACACTTGATCAGACGTCGACTTCCCGAACACATTCACGACGCGCTGGTCGAATCATTCGACGATTCGACCAGTGCTTCCTGCACGTTCTGGGACGCGTTTGGGCCGTTTCGACGCCAGTCTATCGGCCTCCTTCATCAGCGCATCGAGGGTCTTGGGCGTGTCAGTGTATCCCAGCTTCTGCCGCCTTCGGCCGCGCAGCTTCTGTTGCCTGTTTCGAAAAGTCCTTCGGCTACGGACGGAAGCCGCTGAAAAGTCACCGTGGTTCAGGAGTTTCGGATTGTCCCAGAGCACGAGACTCCGGCCCGATGACATGATGAATCGCACGTGGCCGTCTTGGGATACAACGAGGCCAAGCGCGCGACGGTCTTGAGCGCAGTATCTCAGCATCGAGCCGTGTCGTGTGCCGAATTGCGTGGGATCGATCTTCCTTGCTTGGGAGCCACGCCGCGTAAAGTCAGCGGCGTCGTATACAGTCGATACTTCGCGCGCAGACGCAATCTTCACCCCAAAACCGCGAACGGCAAGTGACGGCGTCATCAAGACTAGGCCGTCGAGCGCCGCAAGCGAAGTAACGAGCTTGACTGCACCCGTCATTTCATCTTCACGGTCGTCAGCGTCCGTGTCAGCTAGCATGGCTTCCCACGCCGTTTCGAAAGGGATCGACCCTGAGGGTCGATGGTCTACCAACTGGTCCATCAGTCCAGACGCGTACTGTTTGTCTAAGACGCTGAGGACGAGAGCCTGCTCGAGTCGCCGGTATGGGAAAACATGATGGAACCTCAGCTGCCCCACGAGCGGCTTTGGCGTTAAAAGGAATGCCCCTCCTGTGCCGAGGCGGCGGAGTCCGATACACAATCTGGCGACGGTAGCCGACCAATGTGTCATTAGAGCGAAGGGAATGTCCTTATCCTTGTGTGTCTTTCCGAGCACATGAGTGATCGCGAAAGAGAACGGAAGAATAGCGTCCGCCCCGTAGTCGAACAACATCTTCGATCGGAACGCGTCATCCTCTCGCGTCACGAGGGTTTGCGCCCTGATACTGCCGAGGAACATGCCACCGTGATAGGCCGAGACCTCGCCGAGACCGTCCATCGCTACTGTCAGACGGCCGGGATTCTCAAATCCATTTTCGGACTCTCGATGCATCCTCACGCTCTCACCAACTAGCTGGTCAACAACGCCCCAAGCCACCACCTCGCCTCTGCGTGTGTGAATCGCAAGGGAGCCTGACCAGCGATCGATGGCTCGTGCGAGCTTCACGAGAGTGTCCACAGTAAGAACCTCGGGTTCCTCGAATTGAGTGAAATCAGGATAGTCCGCTCTTTTCATCAATGGCGGGTCTTCTGGATCTTTGGGACTCGCATAGGTGAGGCTCCCGCGAACGAACCGCCCTTCCTCTGTCTTTAGACTCGCAAGATACGCCATACGCAAAAGAGAGGCGACCACAGCACGACGAGGTTCAGCGAATCCGAGTCTGCGAAGACGCGCTGAAACCGTGGTCGCCAATTCGTCAACAAGGTCGGGCATCTTTGTCCTGAACGGATTCGGGGGCTGGCTCGCTGCTTCGCGCTATCGAATCAGAACCGCAGTCCGAATAGCTTTTTAAGAACTCGCTGGACCGTCGCTTGATAGATCTCGACGTCTACGTCAGTGATCTCGACAGTGGCGCGTTCATGGATTAGTTTGTTTCTGAGGTTGTAGTAATGCTGCGCCTTCTGCAGGTCATCAAATGAGATGGTAACTTGTTTGGACACATGGACGATCACGTCTGATCTGTTATTAAACAGGTTTCGCCACCGGGCGGAAGCGATCGTACACGCCACGCCTCTCATCGATGCAGCCTGCCCGCTTCTGCGAGAGCTCTCACACTCGTCACAGTCGACCGTACGCCTCTCTCGGATATCCTCAAGGCACACGGTCAACGACTTACCGCACCTCCCGCAGTTCACCTCGATGGATTCTCGCCTCTGGTTTAGCTGCACGAGGTTCTGCAAAGAAAGGGAAGAGCCAGTTCGCACCGCGAGCGGATTTCATTTCTTGGCAGGTTGAGCGAAGTAGTACCCGACGGCGGGCGCGACGAGCCACGAAAGGAGACGCCCAGTGCTTGCCATCTGTTCAATCGCCTCCTCGATCGTTCCCCTGCCGAACTCCAGTCGAACCAGAAACAGCAGGACGAAGACGTTCCAGGCCAGAGAAGTCGCAATCGCAAGGGCGAAACGGGAGGGCGCGGCTCCGATGTCGTCAGCGACAGACCGTGTGAAATAGAAGGTTGCCATCACGCCCACGTACGGGACGTAGAGCGAATTCAACTGCTTGAGACACGCCTCAAGGTTGTCCGCCTCGACCCAGTCTGTCAGATACAGGTGTACTGCGATGGCCAGTCCGACCGCAAAGGCCACGTGCCAGAGCAAGGTGAGCGCAAATCTCGCACGGGACGCCGACATCGTCACTGAAGCATTTGGAGCAATGTCACGAGCGCGTCGACCTGCCCGCGAGCGCGCGTCGAGTCGCTATCCGGTCGCCAGACGCGCTCGAGGCGCCTGCGGTACTGGAGTGCTGTCTTGACGCTATAGCTCAGCGCCGCAGTCGCGGCAACTGGCTTGTCTACCTCAACGAGATATGCAAGGCGACGGCCTACGATCGCAGTCTCGGAAGGGGCAACGAGGTCGGTTCGTTCGACGTACGGAGTCCTGAAAACGAATTCGTTGCTGATCTGCTCAAATGAAACGCTGTAGCGGAGCTTGTCCTGCAACGTCGCGTGCACGTGATCGAGGAACTTCGTAAGTGGAACTGATTGGACGGTCTTCGTTACTGGCGACGTGAAGGCGTCAAAATGCGGCAATTGATCTTCGAATCCTCGAGCGTCGTCAACGGCGACGCGAACGAACGCGGTTGAAACAAGACCCTCCTTGGTTTCAAAGACCAATGTGTAGGTGGCGTGGTTTTGCACCTTCACGCTCTTGATGCCGCTCTTATCTACCTCTCCGATCCCGGAGAGAAAAAGTCGGGTCGCGTCCGGCGCGGCCCATTTGAGGGTCACGGTCTGCCCCGACTTGGCCTTCTCCTTGGACGGCAGCGCCACGAACGTCGCTTCAGCCCAGGTTGAGGCCGTCAGCGCAAGCGCCACAGCGGAAACGACAATGGCCGCCACTGTTTTCCGATGAACCGTCGAAGTCGTCATGTTCTGCTCGACGATAGGACGCATTAGAGGCCTC
>PLXG01000066.1 GCA_003153195.1 Myxococcales bacterium | reverse complement strand
GCACGATCCCGGCGTTCGCGTCGGTCGTGTGCAGAACTATCGATCGTGGTCGCCCGAGATGGTGCCGGAGCCGGGAGTGAGCTGCTACGGCCTCGAATACTTTTGCTTCGAAGGCGACGGAATGTGGACCAGCAGCGACGAGGATCTGCTGGCGCTAGCCAAGCGCGAGATCCAGGCGATCGGTCTGGCCAAAGCGGCCGACGTGGTGGACGGCTGCGTGGTGCGCGAGCGAAAAGCGTACCCGGTCTATGACGACACCTACGCGGAATCGGTAGCGCTCCTGCGAAGCGCGCTCGAGACTCAGTTCCCGACCTTGCACGTGGTCGGACGAAACGGAATGCACAAGTACAATAACCAAGATCACGCCATGATGACGGCCATGCTCACCGTCGAGAACATCGTCTCGGGGAGTCGGGGGTGGGACGTGTGGCGCGTCAATCAAGACGCCGAATACCACGAAGAGGACGGGGCGGCTTCGGGCCTAAGGCAGACACCTCAGCGCATCTCGTAAAGTGTGCGAAGACCGAAACGGTGACTAGGTTCATGTGAGTGACCTGAGCAGAGCTTAGGTGCCGCGCGCTCCGAGGCCAGAGCCTTTGGGCTCATTGTTTGGAGAACCGATCAAGCACGCAAAGCGTGCGTCGCCGCGTAGTCGCGGCGGAAAGAATAGGGGACCCGTCGGGCTTTGCACGATGGGGGAAGGGCGTAGCCCTTCGTAGATCTCATTAGCAGGGTAGTATCCTGCTAATGCGTGCCGGGCTCGGGCGTGGTCGTCGGTTGTGGGTCGGTCGGGCTCTTGGCCGTCGACGACTGCGTCTTTCGCTTGGTTCGCTTTCCCGAAGTCGGCTTCGACGCCGGCGAATCGCTGGTCGTGCCGGCGCCGCCCGGTTTGGTGGTTTCGGTGGTATTGCCGGCAGTTCCCGAGGTCGGTGCGCCGTTTCCACTCGGACCGGGGTTCGCGCCTCCGGTCTGCGCATAGCCAAAGCTCGCGGGAAGTGCGAGCGCCGCCGATAGAATCCAAGGTCTGATCTTCATTTCGGTTCTCCTCGCCATGGGTCTAGGCAGCATTTGCGAAAATGCCACCCCCTAAGGGTGACGAGGAGGTCGTGGCGCTTACAACCTGTGCATGAAAAGATCGCTCTGGAGCGGCGCCATCACATTCGGTTTGGTGAGGCGCTCAAGGCCAGCTTGGACGGCGCGGGCCACACGAGCAAGCGCTCGGCTCATTCCACCAAGGCGCACGCTTCGCGCCGGCGTCACCGCAAAGCAGCCTGACCTTGGCCACCGCGAGTAAAAAGCCCAGCGACGATCTGACGCGGCCGCGTCAGGATTGGCGACAGACGCGAGCGCTGCTTCGCATGACGCTGGCCTTCGTCGCCGTCAGTTTCGTTCTGTGGGTGATCTATCTCCTGCGCAGCATCGTGCTGCTGACCGCGCTATCGGTGTTCTTCGCCTACCTGCTGGCACCGGTGGTGGAGTGCATTTTGCGGCCGTGGAATTTTGGCGCGGGCAAGATTCGCATCCCACGCGGAATCGCGATCTTGATGGTGTACTGCACGCTCGCCGTCGGGATCGGTGGCGCGGCCTATCTGTTCTTGCCCAAGGTGGGCGAGCAGCTGAGTGAGATCGCCCAAGCGACGCCGCGGCTGATCTCCGTCGAGCGCGCGCACGTCGACCGTCTGCTCGGCTGGTACGAGCGGCTCAACCTTCCGCCGTCGGTGCGAGACGCGCTCGAAACCGCCGGCCAGCGATTGATCGATACCGCACGTACGCGCGGCCGCGACGCGGTGGCCGAGCTGGCGTCGGCGATCCGCTTCATTCCCTGGCTGGTGCTCATCCCGGTGATCGGCTTCTTCTTGCTCAAAGATGCGGCGGCGTTTCGCAAGTCGGCACTGTTGGCGCTGCCGCAGGGACGCACACGCTGGCGCGGCGAAGATTTTTTGCAGGAGGTAAACTCGACGCTGGCTTTTTTCATTCGCGCGCAGCTTTTGGCCAGTCTGTTCGTGGGCGTCGCGTCCACACTCATCTTCGTTGCCATGGATCTGCCGTACGGACTGGTCCTCGGCGGCGTGGCGGGTCTGTTCGAGCTGGTTCCGTTCGTTGGTCCGACCATCGTGCTCTTGTTGGCAGTGGTGCTGGCCAGCACGCAGTCGCTGACTATGGTCGGCGGCGTCATCTTGGCGCTGGCGCTCTTGCGCGGCGTGCAGGATTACATTGTCTATCCGAAGCTGATGGCGCGCCATCTCAAGCTCCACCCGCTGGCGGTGATTTTGGCGGTGCTGAGCGGCGCGACGCTGGGTGGGCTGCTGGGACTTTTTTTGGCCATTCCAGTCACGGCGATTCTCTCCATCAGCTATCGCTATCTGCGCCTGCATCTCGGCAACGAAGGTCTGGTCGCCAAGATCATGCACGACGAAGATCTCAGTTTGCCCGCCGTCCTAGAGAGCCGTCGCGCCATGCCCGCGCCCGTCGAGCACTTGACCGGCATTCGCGTGCTGGTGGTCGACAACGATGAAGACGCGCGGGTGCTGCTGATGACGGTGCTCGAGCAAGTGGGCGCGGAGGCACTGGGCGCCGCCAATGTCGAAGATGCGCTTTCGCTCCTCGGCACCGCCAATCCGGACGTGCTGGTGAGCGATCTGGCCATGCCGGGCGAGGACGGCTTCTCGCTCATGCGCCGAATTCGCGCGCGTACACTCGAACAGGGCGGACGCATTCCATCGGTGGCGTTGAGCGGTTACTCCAGCCCGGAAGATCGCTCGCGCGCGCTGCAGGCTGGATTCCAAACCCTTTTGTCCAAGCCGGTCGACCCGGCGGATCTGGCCCTTCTGATCTTGGAGCTGGTGTCGGAGCGCGCTCGCGCTGCGGTCGAGCCGTCGTCCGCGGCTACGGAAGCGGTCTAAGCCGCGAATTGAAATCCGAGCGTGCAGCGAAACTGCAGATAGAAGAGCGGCACTCCGGGCAGATGCGGAACCGGCAAGTAGACACCCAGCGGATCGAGCACGAACCGCCAGTGGTGTCCGAGATCGACATCGATTCCGAGTGGCGCCACGCCTCCGAAGAGGCCGACCGATCCGCGTTCAGCGCCGTAGAGATCGAGTAGCTGCACTGACGTACCGAGATGCAGCGTGGTGCGTAGATTCACGCGCGACCAGGCCAGCGGATAGCGCCGAATCAGCGTGGCGTAGATGTTGAACGCGCCCAGTCGAACTTGTCCGGGCGTGGTGATCCAGGGATTCATCTCGGTGTCGACGCCCACCACCCAGCGCTCGGTCAGGCGCACGCGCAATGCCAATACTCCGTCGATCGCCGGCCGATCGATCGAACCGCCGAATGCGGCATAAAACCCGACGCGCGATCCGAGCCGCTTGTCGTGTCGTAATGTTTTGATCTCGTCGACGGTGGGCGTTTTAATGTCGCGTCCCGGCTCTTGACCGTTCTGAACTTTTTCCTCGTCCGCGGGCGTGACTGGATGTGCCGGAATCGACGGTGGGCTGGGCGCTTCATCGGCGTGTGCGACGGTGCTCGCAATTGAAATGAAGAGCGCGAGCAGCCATGCTCGCCGCCTCGAGCGTCGCCACGCCATGAGCCCGAAGAACGCGAGCAGCGCGCCGACGCCGCCCGATGATCTGGCGGGAGAAAAGCTACAGCCGAACCAGTCGCGCAATTTGTTCTCCGCTGGATCGCAGTACTGATTGTGAATGTCGCAGCCTGGCATGATGGTGAAGTAGTGCGCGAAGGTGGTGTCGATCTGTGCCTGCTTTGCGTTTACGTCGAGTGACGGATCGAGCGCGGCTTGCAGGATTTCGGTGGTGGCGGCGGTGGCCAGCTGCAGCCGCTCGGCCCGCAGCGGATCGGACCCGTGACAGTCGTCGATGTTGGTTTCGTGCGGCGGCCCGTCGCGGGTCTCGACCGCGTGCTGTTCGACGTAGTCGGACCAGTTGAGCACCGAAGTGATTTGCATCGCGTCGGGCGTACGAAAGTTGTGAGCGAATCCATCCTCGACCGCGTGCAGCGCCATCCCCATGCGCACGTAAAACTGCGGCAGCAGCGAGTCGGTACGCGAGCCGCGCAGCGCCAGATCGATGGGTAGGTGCACGCGCAGGTTCGGATCGGGCACGCCGTTTTCATCCAGGCCTTGCAGCGCTTCACCCACCCGCTCGTGCACGAAGGCCTGACAATCGGCGATCGCGCGCATGCTGCCGTCGGGCTCGTCTTCGTCCGGCGCGCGCAGGCAGTGCTCGTGCTGCAAATTTGGATCGCCGTTCAGCTGCACAATCTCCAGCGTATCGTCGGCGCCATAGCCCTTGAGATCGTTGTCGCGCACGCCGAGCAGCAGGGAGATGGCACCCAGATCGCGCATGTCGTTGTCGGCCTCCCATTCCAGATCGTCGATGAGCGCGCGCTCGTTGCGTGTTGGCACGATCGGGGGCGCGGTGTTGAAATTGGCGCGCACGGTTCGGAGCGCGGACGAGGTGATCTCCTCGTGGCAGCCGTGCTGACCGGGAAAGGCGAGGGTATAGGCCTGCGCTGAGGTGGGGATAAGCAGTACCAATACCATTGTTTTGATCATTCGACGCTCACCACCTGCTTGGCGATTGTTGGTGCTTAGACCCACGAGATCGTGCATGCAAGTCTGCTGGTTATCGGTCTGGTCTGCGCGTCATCAATGGCAAATGCGCAACCGGCGGGCGACTCGCCCTATAAATTCAATCCGCTGCTCGACGGTGTGCTACTGGGCGGTGGCATCCTTCTTTGGGAGGCGCCTTCGCTGCTGATTCCGCAGGACAGTGGCCACTCGAGCTGCGATCCGTGCAACCCGAACGATCTGAACGCGCTCGATCGCGCCGCGCTCGGTCCGCACTACGTCGCCGCGCGCACTGCCGCCAATGCCTACTTCGCCAGCTCGGCGCTCTTCTTGGTGTTCGACATTGTCGACGCTGGCCCGAAAAATTGGCGCTCTTATCTGACCGATTTCGGCGTGGTCGCCGAAGCGATCGCTTGGGACGGCGTGGCGCAGCAGCTGATCAGCCACGCGGTGCGAAGATCGCGACCCTACCTGTACATTCCGGGTGCGTATCAAAGCGAGCGCAACACGCTCGAGGCGACCGCCTCGTTTTATTCGGGACACGCGTCGTCGATGTTCACGCTCGGCACTGCCTTTGCGCTCACCTATACGCTGCGCCATCCGCACTCGCGTTGGACCCCATTGGTGTGGGTCGCGTCGCTCACCATCGCCGCCGTTGAACCGACTTTGCGTGTGTTTTCAGGAGAACATTTTGTGTCGGACGTTTTGGTGGGATCGGCGGTGGGTACCGCGTTCGGCCTGGTGATCCCCACTCTTCATCGCGTTCCGCTCGTCCACCATGCCCGCCTGGTCCCCAACGCCTCCAGCACCACCGCCGGCGTCAGCCTGGTCAGCGCGTTTTAAGGAACTACCGTACCGCATTGCGCGCCGCAGCTGAAGGTCGCCGACGAGCACGATTTGTCGTCGATGCAGTCGTTACACTGCTTCATCGTGCTCTCGTAGTTCGAGTCTTTCTGCGACGAGTCGGTGCAGCGTTTGGTGCAGCTGTCTACGTCATACTTTTTATCGAAGCAGTCGGCGTAGCGTGAGCAGATGCCGTGACAATCGACGGCGTCGACAGCGCCACAGCTCGACAGCGTGAACATGAGAACGGTTGCGCTCAATAAGCTAAAAATGGTTTTCATTGGATCCTCCAGCCACGGAGCAGAGCAGGGCGCGTGCCAGGCATGAGGGCGCTCCATCTTTTGGTTGGTGAGCAGCCCCTCCTCGAGCAAACAGGCGCTTCCTCTCGTGAAGAAACCTTTTTCCGCCCAGTGCGCTAAGATACGAGCTGCGTATGAGCGAAGAACAGCCCCATCTCTTCAATCAAGAGCTGATCGAATTTCTGAACGAGTTGCGGGTGATCCTGCCGGTGTTCAGCTGCTGTTCGCGTTCATGATCTCGGTGCCGTTCACCGAACGATTTTTGAAGATCTCTTCGCTCGAGCGTCACATCTTCTTCGCCAACTTCTTGGCCACCACCGCCGCAACCGTTTTTTTGATCGCGCCTTCGGTCTATCACCGGCTGCACTGGCGTCGTGACGTGCAAGACAAAGAGGAGATGCTGCAGATCTTCAATTTTCTCGCGCTCATCGGGGGCGGCTTTTTGGGACTGTCGATCTTGGGCACCGTCTTTTTGGTAACCCACTTTCTCTTTGGGCGCTTCGTGTCGCTGTGCACTACGCTGGTCGTCTTATTTGTGCTCATCGCACTGTGGTTTGGATTGCCGCTCAGCCGTCGAAAAAAGGGTTGACGATCAAAATCTAACCGTGGAATCTCGGCCGCGGACGTATTAGTGTAGCGCCTTCTTCGCACGAGGTGATTGTCATGGCATCCAACAGCAGACCTTCGATTACGAAACGAAATCGGGAACAGGCCCGACGTG
>PLXG01000300.1 GCA_003153195.1 Myxococcales bacterium | reverse complement strand
GGCAACATGGCGGGAAAAGTGAGAACGCGAAAGCGCTTCCAGCCGGTGATGCCGAGTGATGCCGCCGCCTCTTTGAGATCGCCGGGAATGGCGTGCACGCCGGCCAGCACGTTGAACAGGATGTACCACTGCATGCCGGTGAGGATGAGCAGCACCGCCGCCAGATCGATCCCGCCGCGGTGATTGATCACCATGATGACGATGAGTGGAAAAAGCGAAGTGGCAGGTACCGACGAGGCGATCTGCGCAAACGGTCCGACCACGCGCATCACGCGCTCGCGGCCGCCCGCCCACACCGCGACTGGAATCGTCCACACCAGTGTGATCACGTAGGCCACCAGCAGCCGCAGAAACGAAAGCCCGAGCGCGGCTGGAATCGTTCGCGCCTCTTGCGGCCACGGCGGCTTGAGCACGTCGATCAGTCCCAGCGTTGCGCGCACCAAAATATAAACCGACAGGAGCGCTCCGGCGATCGCGACCAATATTCCGAACACTCGCTTCCACACCGGCGGCGGCGCCTCCAGATCGGCGATGACGATTTCGGTCGAGGCGAATCGGCGCAGATAGGCGTTTTGTGCCGCGCGCAGGGTTCGCGACAATGCCACGCGCACCCAGATGAGTGGCGCAAATGTCTGCCAAAATTTCAGCATGCGCGACGGGGCCACAGTGGACGCGGAGAATTCGTAGCGAAATTTTTCTGACCACGACTCGAGCGGCCGCCAAATGAAGATGTGCATGAAGACCACGATGGCCACCAGCACGCCCACCCCGACCAGGGTGAGGCCAGTCTTACCTTCTGCCGATGCGCGCTTGAGAAACGAGCCCAGGCCGGGAAGCACTTCAGTCGCGGGACCGATGGTGATGATCTCGCAAGCGATGAGAAAGTACCAGCCGCCCGCCCAGGAGAGGATCGAGTTGTAGACCAGCTTGGGCACGCACGCCGGCAGATAGAGCTGACGAAATTTCTGCCAGCCACGCACGCCTTGCGAGGCCAGCGCATCGAATGAATCGCGCGGAATGGTGGTGATCGCCTCGTAACAGCCGAAGGCGATGTTCCAGGCCTGCGAGGTGAAGATGAGAAAGATCGACGCCATCTCCATGCCGAGTCGGCCGCCGTGGGTGAGGTTGACGAAAAAGAAAACGGCGGCGGGAAAAAATCCGAGCACCGGCACCGACTGTAAAATGTCGAGTAGCGGCATCATGATTCGTTCGGCGCGTTTGTTGACCGCCGCGACATAGCCGTAGGTGATGGAGAAGCCGAGCGCGCAGACGTAGGCGACCAGCATCCGAAACAGCGACCAACCAGCGTAGATGGGAAGACGCCGAACTTCCGTCGGCATTTCGCTCGGTCGCGGCAAATGGCGAATGCCCTGAAGCGCCAGCAGCACGGCCACTGCTAGGACCAGAAGCGTCAGCGCGACGTAGCGCGCGGTATGTTCGATTTTCTCGCGGTTCAACGTTTGGCGGCTTGAGCTGGGTTGGGCCTAATGATGCGCATGAGGCCAAACCCGATGCCCGCCGTCAAGGGAACAATCGGTAAATGAAGCAGGAGTGCGTGGGGCAGACCGCCGAACGAACAGTGAAGTCTAAAGACCGCCAGGCCGAGTAGACCCGACGCGGCACCGGCCACCGCACCTTGAAGGGCGCTTGATGAATTGCCGCTGCGCCGAAGCGCGAGCACGGTCATGAGCGCCGGTACCGTGCCGACGGCAGCGCCGATGGGCAGACACCATGGGGTTCCGCCGCCTTCCGGTTGACCGGTCGACGCGGCCACCAGGCCGAGCGCGGTCAGCACCGCAAAAGTAGGTGTAAATCCTTGGCCCTTGAGCGCCGAACGCAGGCCGACCACATAGGCGACGACCAAAAGCGGCATGGCGATGACCGCGCCCAATTGATTGAGAATTCCCGCTTGAATCCCGGCCCAATGAACCATCAAGCCGGCCATCAACAAGCCGGCGGCGACCGGCCACCAGGCGACCTTAGTTTGCGCGACCGCGGCGGCGAACGCCGGGGCCTGACCGAGCCCGGCCAGGCGAGCGCGCTCGAGGACCTGCGATGGAGGTGGCGCGACCGCCGCCAGCGAGCCGAGCGCTGAAAAACCTTCGCGCATCGACTGAAGCTCGTGTGCGCAGTGTTCGCAGCTCTTGGCGTGCGCCGAAAGTGGCGCGTCTCCGGGACCCTCGAGAAGCTCGATCAAACGATCGTTCAGCTCCGGCTGCGTGCAGGAAGCGCTCATCGCTTTTCTCCGAGCGCCTGACGAAGGGCGAGATATCCGCGATGGGCGCGCAACTTCACTGCGCCCTCGGTGGTGCCCAGCATCTTGGCGATCTCGACGAACCCGAGATCGTGAAAACGATGGAGGATGATCACTTCGCGATAGCTTTCGGAGATGGCGGCGAGCGCGGCCTGAACTTTCTCGACCTCTTCGCTGTTGCCGGTCGATTCGAACACGTCGACGGCAGGATCGGGAATCGATCCGTCTTTGGTCAGGTCAGACAAACTCCGCGAAGCGCGTCGGCCTTCGTCACGCCGCAGATTGTTGGCGATGGTGTAGAGCCACGGCTTGAAACGCTCGGTCTTGTCGAAGGTCTCGCGGGCGCGATGAATGTTGAACCAGGTCATCTGCAGAAGATCGTCGGCCAGCGCGCGGTTTCTCGTATGCCTGAGCAGAAACGCGTGCACTTGGTTCGCATGGCGCGAAAACAGCGCCTCGAATGCCTTCTCGTCTCCTGCGCAGTAGCGTTCCATGAGCGTCTCGTCTGTAGCCTCAACAGAAGTACGCTCGGGATTTGCGTTTGGTAACACGGGCGGCATCGTTTTTTGCAGGTGGGGTACCGTACCACATTTCTATGCTAAAGTTGGGTGCTATGAGCGCGACCTTCTTGATGTCTTACCCAGGGCCAGGATGGCGGATTCGAGGCGGCGAGAACTTCCGGTCACTTACAAAGTCGCCCACCAACCCGCGGGCGGCGCTCAAAGAGTGGCTCAAACTGGCGGACGCGATCACGCGGGCGGGCGGGCGAATTCTGCCGATCTCGCCACCGGTGATCGATCCGCCGTTGACCGGAATGATCTACACCGCCAACGCGGGGGCGCTATTCGGCGCGGCCGAGACGTTCATGCTCTCGAAGATGTCGGTCGCGCATCGTCAGACCGAGCACGAATATGTCAGACAATTTATGACCAAGCTGTCGATCTCGTCGGTCGTCGATTGCGAAAACACCTGGGAAGGGCAGGCCGATATCTGCACCCTTTCTCCCCATCAGTTTCTTTTGACCTGGGGCGTGCGCTCGGTGAAGGAGTCGCTGGCGGAGGTGCGCGCGCGCCTGCCGCGCGAGGCGAGTGTGCTGGAAGTGCAATTGCGCGACCCCTATTTTCATGGCGACACCTGTCTCGATCCGCTGGTCACGCCAAACGGCCGCGTGGTACTGCTGGCACACGAAGGCGCGCTGGTGGATCGCAGCCTGGGCGATCTGCGAAAGTTCGCCGGCGATCGCATCGAAGTGCTGGCGGTCGATCAAGCCGACGCGCTCGGCTACGCCTGTAACGCGCTCTCAGTGAACGGAACCATCTTGGCGCCGACGGGACTTTCGTCGCGATTGGTCGGACAGCTCTCCGCGTTTGGATTTCGCATCGAGGAGCTGGCGCTCACCGAGCTGTTCGGCAAAGGCGGCGGCGGCCCGCGCTGTCTGGTCAACGAGCTGCGCGGATTTACGATTCCCGACGGCGCGCGCGATTATGCGGCGCGGCGCGACATGCTACATGCGCTGACGGCGAGCTATCCCGAAACGGTCTGATCTAAAAAACGATTGATGGCCGGAAAGAAAATTTCCGGCGCTTCCACATAGGGAACATGACCGCAGTGCGGAATTTCGATCAGCTCCGCCGACGTGATGCGAGCGATGCGGCGTGCGCCGTCGATGGGAACTGGATCTTCGATGCCGTGAGCGATGAAGCAGGGCGGCTTGGGAATCGACGCGTCCTGCCAGAGCGAGATCAGTTGCGGCTCGAGATCGTAGTCGCCCATGCTGGCCCATACCGCTTGCTCGGCGCGCGCTTTCACTTTGAAGGGCGTGAGCCCGAGGGCGAGCTTGGGATCGAGAAAGTATCCGGCCACCACCACCGCGAATCGCTGACGCGCATCGGTAGGATCGATCGAGGCTTTGAGCGCATCGACTTCCGGTCGTAACGAGGCGGCACGAAGTCTTTCTCGCATGAGATCGCGCTCTTTGGCGCGCGGCGGACCTGGCGACACCAGCGCCAAACGCTCGACGCGTTCAGGATGGCGCGTGGTGTAGAGCAGCGCCAACATCGCACCCCAGGAATAGCCCACCAGGGTCAGACGTTCGCGGCCGAGATGCTCGCGCACGCGGTCGAGATCGGCGATATGGTCCTCAAAACCGCCAGGAGCCACGCCCGGCTCGAGCTCCGAGCGGCCGCTTCCTCGCTGGTCATAATAATAGAGGGCGCGCCGCGGGCCCGAGAGCGCATCCATCTGCGGGCGCATGTAATCGTGGGAGGCACCCGGTCCGCCGTGGAGAAGTACACAAACATCGCGTGTTTGCGGGTCGCCAACCAAGACGCCAAACAGCGTCGCGCCAGGCACCTTCACCGACTCTTCCACGGCTTGCATGGTCGACCCATGCTATATTAATCGCTGGGAGTCTGCCCATGAAACTGCCCCGGCTACCCCGAATGCCCAAGTTGAAGCTCCCCAGTTTCGAGCGTCTGGCCCGCATCGGTCTTCTCGGCGAGCGACGCGCCATCGCGCTGGTGTGCCTCGGATTTCACGCGACGCTGTTCTTTCTGATCGCGCTGTCGGCCAAAGATCAGATGCCCGAATGGTTCCCGGCGTTCGTTGCGATGGCGCTGGTGTACGGGACCGCGTTCGTGTCGGTGGCCGCCGAATGGTTTTGGGGACGCTGGTTCGCGACTGGCCTCGGCTACTCCGGTGTCTCGATGACCGTGATGGCGCTCATCACGCAGCGCGCGCTACCGACGCAATTGATCGTATTTGGTGCCATGCACGGGCTCATCGTGGTTGCTCTTTGGGGCGAACGAATGGCCGCCATCTACGATGCGAAACCCGAATGGCGCGCGCGATTCGGCATCAGCGAAGACGGGGTGGTGCGCATTCGCAAATCGGTCACCCGCGCGGCTTCGTCGCTGCCGGCGATGATCATGTTTGCGCTGGCGCCTCGCCAGTCGGGCCACGCGCTGTTCGCGCTGGCGCTCGCCGGTGTGACTGGACTCGGACTATTCGGGCTCGTTCGCGGTCGCAGTTGGGGACTGGCGGCCTTTGCGACGTCGCTCATCGGCACGGCGTTGGCACTAGAAAATGTCGGAATCTCGACGATGAACGTAACCGCGCTCGACTATTCGTCGCTGTTCGTGCTCAACGAGTACGGACTCCTGGCAATGGGCGCGCTGGCACTAGCGCTCATGCCTTTCGCGCGTCCCACCGTTCGATATCTTTCGCGCTAACTTCAGTCGCGTTCCCGTTTCGACGTTCTTCGCCGGTTTTGTAGCAGCGCGGACAAAAGTTACCGAAAGATTTTCGCGATCCCTATTCATCGGAAGGCATCGCGACGCATCCGGATTTATCTCGAGCTAGTGCTCGAGCTCGCCGGCACGTCGACGGGACCGCCGCCATTTTATGCGAGACCGACGGTGTGGCTGCTCAAGACTGGGTAAGCAGACCGACTATCGCCGGACTTTGTGCGCGGCGACGAATTCGTTGACCAATCGCGTCTGTAGATACACCAGACAGATCAAAAAGAAGATCACTTCGCTGGCACCTTTGAACATCAGCACCGACGAGCGCAGCGCGATGGTCTTTTCGACGAATTGACCGAGCGTGGTCGATGGATCGACGGCGGCGCGCAGATCGTTCGATTGCACCAGCGCGAACGCGGTGTCGACAGCGTGATAGAGAATGCTGACCCACAGCGCGAACCGCCAGTTCTGCACACCCGACTTGAGGCCGCGCAGCGCGCCGCCGCAACCGATGAACAGCATTCCCGATAAAACGAAGTTGACGATCGCCAGCGGAATCGCGGTGCCGCGTCGACCGTAATAGATGTCGCCCTCGCGCTCAGCTTCTTTGACCAGCTCCCCGGATTTGATCTCCGGCCCGCCGAGCTCGGTCGGCAGCGCACGCTGTTTCTCGGCGATCTCGCGGTACATCGAGACGAACGAATCGCGTGAGTCGACGAGTGGCAGCACGATGGCGACCGATGACAGCGCGCCGAACGTGCCGAGCACCAGCCCGAGACCGGCGAGAAACGAAAGCATGCGAGGTCGCTTCACTCGGCAAGAACCTAGCAACGGCGGCGGCTGGTCGCAAGCAGCCGTTTGCGCTTGATTTCAAGGCGGACGGTCGACAATTATCGAGGCATGAACATCGCTTCCAATACCATCGTTCAAATCGAGTACACGTTGCGTAACTCGTCGGGAGAAGTGCTCGACACGTCGGTGGGCGGCGAGCCGCTCAGCTATCTCCATGGCGGTGGGCAGATCGTTCCTGGCCTCGAACGAGAGCTCGAGGGGCTCAAAGTCGGCGACACCAAAGAGGTCGAAGTCTCACCGGCCGAAGGCTACGGCGAGCGCGATCCCAACGGCACCTTCACCGTTCCACGGAATTCATTTCCGCCCGATATGTCGATTGTCGCCGGGCAAGCGTTTGTCGGCGAGAGTGAAGAGGGCGATTCGGTCCCCGTGCGCATCGTCGAAGTCCGTCCGGACGAAGTGGTCGTCGATGCCAATCATCCGCTGGCCGGCGAGACGTTGTTCTTTCAGGTGAACATCAAGGGCGTGCGCGAAGCGACCAAAGAAGAGCAGGCGCACGGCCATTCACACGACGGCGAAGGCGGACACCACCATTAGACGGCGGACACCACCGCTAACTGGTGGCGGCCGGACGACAGACTCCTTCGACGGGAGCTGCCTTTTTTCCGAGTAAGATCGCCGCCGGAAAATAGACGCTTTTGCGGCTCACGAATACGCTCGCGCTCGCCGGATACACGCAGCCCGTATAAAGGACGTTCGAGCAAGAGTCTTCGTGGCCCTCGTCCAGTAGCGCCGCCAGACCTCGAAAACAGCGATCGACCGTGAAACTCACATATGAGTTGCCTGCGCCGTCGGTATGAGGCTCTTCAATCACCTTCACTCGAAGGGCTGTCGCCGGTGCCGCCTTACGTGAAAAGCTGCTCCTGGTCCGCTCTTTCAGCGAAAGCGGCTCAGCGATCTGCTTTCGGACCATCGACTCGGGCGAGTCTTCAGTCGCGTGCAACGCCGGCGAAAAAAGTGTGGCGAGAAGAAGGGTCGAGCTGAACCGATTCATGGGATCTCCTTTGGTACGCGTGGATTCGCTCCACAAACGCGACGCTGCATAGGACCGGTAGCCATAGACTGACGAGATAGGCGACCTCCGCGTCTACACCCACAGCGTCGCAAAGCACCAATAGGGTGCGCGAAGTCACGGCCACACTCAGCTGAGCTAAGACGTGGAGCATCGCTCGTCGATGCGCGACCAGGTCGTGCCTGCGAGCCGCGCGAATTCCTTGCACCATTGCGACGAAAACGATCGCGCCCGACAGCGCAAAGCCGATCGTCGAGGGCACGCCCCCTTTGGCGAACAGCGACAGATATAATCCTGACGGCACCAGCGCGAGCAGAATCACCATGCCGATGACGCGCCCCATCCATCGGTGAAGCCGCGACGCTCGGCGCAACAGGTTTTTGGACATGAGCAAAACGCAAATCGGGAGCGCGAGCGCGGCGGAAAACACATGAGCGCGCAGTGCGAAGAGCCACAGCTCTTCGTGCGGCAGTGGCAGCTTCTCAACCATGAAAGAGGGCAGCTCATCGCCATTGAAGTAGGCAACGCTGGCCGCGGTAATGACAAATGAGCCGATCAGACAGGCCCCGAGCGCGGTAATTCGAGCGAATTCGTTTGTTCGCGCACGATTCATTGAGGGTGATACGCGCTTCGAGTCGAAAAGATCTCCACGAGCCCTCCGCTGGTGATCGAAGCCTCCGCGAGGTGACGGTTCGTCACCCCTTCATCGAAGTAAACCAGACTCAATTCAGTTACTTGTCCTCGGCATGTGGGTTGCGGTGGTCCTGGTGTACGGAGGACCCATGTACAAACCGTTTTGTGAGGCCGTGGTGGGCGGCCTCGAGAAATGGTTCGGCAACATGCCGGGCTTCGCCAAGTTCAGAATTTCGAAGGTCTCGTTACAGGATCCAAAGACAACCAACTTTGCCGAGCTCAAAGGAGTGGTCGACAGCGACAGCGACGTCGACGGTCACTTCACCGTAAACCCGTCCTTGCAAAAGCTCACCGATGCCGAGCTCGAAGCGATGGCGAAGCGTCTCGAGGCCGTCGGAGTGACCGATGAAGAGCTGAACGAATCGAGAGCCCCGCTCTGTCGAGCTGGCGAGTTGGCGAGCTGTGGCGGGCAAGCACAACCCGGCAGGATACTTTTTTCCGCTCGCGCCGCTCACTGGGTGGTGGAATCAAGACCCGGACAGCGGTCGCGTGCTGCTGGTGAAGAAGTAGCTCGTTAGTTCGGACGAACTTCGATGGCCGGCTTCTTCTCCGAGTGAAACTCCGGAGGATTTTTCGCCGCCGGCGGAAGCTCTTCCTTGGCGTCATCCGAGTGAATGCGCATGCCGTAGAACGAGCGGTAGACGAACACGAGCATGATGACGAAGAAGATGGCGGCGAGCGGCGCCGTCGTCGTGTGCGGGAGCGGGTTCTTCTGATCGTTGGCGAGCTCGACGGCGAGCAGACCGAAGAGCGTCGTGAACTTGATGA
>PLXG01000042.1 GCA_003153195.1 Myxococcales bacterium | reverse complement strand
CCCCCCGAGACGCGCGTGACCGTCTTCGGAGAAGATGAGAAGGGGGAGCGCGTGCGCATCTCCGTGGAGGATCAGGGGATCGGGATGGACAAAAACGAAGCCAGCCACATTTTCGAACGCTTCTACCGCACCAAAAGCGCTGAGCAATCGGGCGAAATGGGTACAGGCATTGGCCTGTCTATTGTCGAGCAGATTGTGACCACGCATGGCGGCAGGATTCAGGTGGAATCCGAACCCGGCAAGGGCTCGCGGTTCACCATGACCCTCAAACGCGCAATATGACCGAACAGATTCTGCTGGTCGAAGACGATCCGAGCGTCCGCACCACCATCTCGACGTTCCTCGAGATGGAGGGCTTCGCCATTGAAGCCGTCTCCAATACACGGGACGCTATCCAGCGGCTTTCGGAAAACGGCTACCCGCTGGTGATTTCCGATATCTATATAGACGACCGCACCGGCATCGATGTCCTGATGGCGGCGCGCAAACAGGACCCGAACTGCTCGGTGATCCTGATGACGGCGCGCGGCACTATGGAAACGGTGATGGCGGCGACCCGCAACGGGGCGTTCGATTATCTGGCCAAGCCTTTCGAACTCGACACGCTGCTCGAAGCTGTGCGGCGGGCCATCGCGTCCCGCGAGCCTGCCGAAGACGAAGCCGAGCCGGAAGAGATTCCCGAAAGCGAGATGATCGGCAGTTCCGCCGGGATGGTGGAAATCTACAAGACAGTCTCGCGCGTGGCCCCCACCGACGCCACCGTGCTCATCGAAGGCGAGACCGGCACTGGCAAAGAGGTGGTGGCCTCGGCGATTCACTATCAAGGGCGGCGGCGGGACAAATTGTTCGTGGCGCAAAACTGCGCGGCTATGCCGGAGAACCTGCTCGAGTCGGAGCTGTTCGGGCACAAGCGCGGCGCGTTTACGGGCGCCGATCAGGACAAGAAGGGACTGTTCGACATTGCCGATGGCGGCACGCTGTTTCTCGACGAGATCGGCGAGATGTCGATCGGCCTTCAGGCCAAGCTTTTGCGCGTACTGCAGGAGAGTGAGATTCGACCGGTGGGCGCGACCGCGTCGAAGAAGATCGACGTGCGCATCATCGCCGCCACCAATCGATCGCTGGAAAAAGAGGTGGAGAAGAATACCTTTCGCCAAGATCTGTTCTATCGCCTGCGCGTATTTCCGCTGCGGCTGCCGCCGCTGCGCGAGCGTCGCGACGACATCCCGCTCCTGGCGGACCATTTTCTGCGTAAGTACACCGCTGAGATGAACAAGCCGGTGGCCGGTGTGACGCCCGACGCGATGGCGCAGCTTTCGAGCTATTCCTGGCCGGGAAACATTCGCGAGCTCGAGAACGAAGTGCAACGGCTGGTCATTCAGTGCGACGCCGAAGGTTTCATCACGCCGGATCTGCTGGCGCCGATGGTGCGCAAGGTCGAAGGTCTGGTAGGTCGCATCGCGCCGAAAAAGGGCACGCTCAAAGACATGATCGAAGAGGTCGAGCGCTGGCTCCTCACCGAAGCGCTGCGCGACCACAACGGCAACAAGACCAAAACCGCCGAGACGCTCGGCATTACCCGCGAAGGCCTGCACAAAAAACTCGCCAAATTCGGAATGTGAGTAGGGGTCACTCCACTCATATCTAGCCTCCGGAAATCAATCGCGTTTTTTTCCACACCGCGAAAACCCAGTTTGCTCCGACGGAAACGCCTCGTAGGCGTACTTTTACGATTTCCCAAACGGGTTTTCGCGGTCTTGAAAATCCGCCCTTTAATTTCAATGGCCTAGATATGCAGTGAGTGACCCCTTATTATCAGAGGGTGCGAAAGTATTTGGCGCTCACCGTCCTATTCGTCGCGCTGGTCGGCTTCAAGATTCTTCACCGCCGCCCGAATCGTCCGGTGCTGGTGAAGTGGACCGCGCTCGCGAAGGTGGAGGCCGAGTCGACCCGCCTGAATCGCCCAATCTTCTACGACTTCAGCGCCGATTGGTGCTCGCCCTGTCGCCAGATGGCGCGCGAAGTCTTCGCCGATCCGGAGGACGCCGCTTTCATCAACGAGCACTTCGTGGCCGCACAGATCTTCAGCCGCGGGGACATCGATGACGGCAATGTGCGAGGTGAGGGCGGCGAGCTGATGAAAAAGTACGAAGTCGAAAACTATCCGACCCTGGTGATCGCGCATCAAAACGAACAACCCATCTTCTATCGCGGCTACGGCTCGCGCGAAAAGCTGATGACCTTCCTGCGCGCCCAGGCCGGTGGCCCCGGCGAATCGAAGTAGTCAGCGCGGCTGACGTGCACCGCGATGCGCGATCACGTCGATGCGCGACGGATTGACCACCACCGTGCCCTTTTCCCCGTCGATGAGCGCGCGGTCGCCGTCGGCGGCCCAGCGATAGATCTCTTCCACCCCGGCCACCACCGGCAGCTTGAGCGCCGCNNAGGCGACCTCGATGCCGGCCAGCGAACTCTCTTTGCCATGCGCCAGGATCACGCCCACGCCGTACCGCGCCGAAAGCTCGATGGCGTCGCACACGGTTAGTCGCGAAGCCACGAGCACCGTGCCCGGCCCGAGCGGTCGCAGAGCACGCGACGCCGGCGCCAGTCGCGACAGCACGCGCTGACAGAGCGCCTCCACTTCGAGCGCGCGCGCCCACAGCGCCGCATCGCCCGATGAGAAGAGCACTCGCGCATATTCCCGCGCCACACGCTCCACCGCCAGCTCCGCCGGCGCGCCTTCTTCCACGCAAAAGAAAATTCGCTCGCGTAGGCGCGCGTCATCGAGCACAAAGCGAGCCGGCGCCAATAGACTTCGCAGCCCCGGCCCCGCTATCCGCAGCGCGCTGTTCTCTTGGGCGATGATTTCTTCGGCGACCTCGGCCAGCGCCACGGCGACCCGGGCCCTTTCGTCAGTCGCAACGGTCGGACCTTGTTGCAACGCCCGCCCCGCGACGTACCGTCGAGTACGCACCGTGCCCAGCGCTGCGCCTGGCGCCAATCCCGTGCCGCGCAGCGGAACATTGTGCGGCCGGGTGATGTCCTCTTCGATCGAAACCGTCGGACGAGCCTCTTCCCGCGCCTGTTTTTCGCGCAGCCGCGCGCGCTCCACGGCGAACACCAGCGGCGCGGCCACCGCGGCGGCGAGCACAATCTCGCGCTGACCAAACGCGTGCGGCTCCCGGCGCTGAATGACCAGCGCCCCGAGCGCCCGCCCCGACTCCACCAGCGGCAGCGCACACAGCGACGGAAAACGATCTTCGTTTAGCTCTTCGAAGGCCTTGTTGCGCGAATCCGAAAGCGCACGCTCGACCGAAATCGGCCGCAGACATTCGACCGCAAATCCAGTGAGCCCCTCGCCCACCTGCATGCGAACGCGGCCGACCGCATCGGCGGGATAGCCAAAGGTCGCCGCCAGCACCAGCTCGCGTCCCGAATGGGCGCCGCGCTCGCCGTCCGATCGCAAATAGACACTGCACACGTCGACCGCCAGCAGCGACGCGATCCGTTCGCACATCGGCGCCAGCACCTCGGCCAGAGGATCGGGCCGCGACGCGATCTGCGCCAACTCCAGCACCGCATCGAGTCGCACTTCGCCGCGCGCGTGAACCCGCGGTGCGCCCGACGGACGGGCCCGTTTTGGTTTCAGCGAAAACACCGAAGCGCGTCCGCTTTTGCCCATGATTTGATTCTAACCGCCAATACATTTCCGTCATGTTTCTGCGGGGAAAATATTGGAATTCGGAATATTGCTTGCGTCGGAGCGCACTTCCGACAAAGCATAGACACCATGCGCCTTCGTCTCGTGCTCCTGGGCCTGTGTCTGTTCGGCGCTTGCCGACGCAGCACGCAAAGCGCCGATACCGTTCGGCTTGGCCTGTTTCCCAACCTGACGCATGCGCCCGCGCTGGTGGCGCTCGAGCGCGGCATCTTCACCCAGGCGCTCGGGTCGGTGAAGCTCGAAACCAAAGCCTTTTCCGCCGGTCCCGAGGCCATGGAGGCGATCTACGCCGGTGCGCTCGACGCCTGCTTCATCGGCCCGATTCCGGCGCTGAACGGCTATCTTCGCTCCGACGGTCGCGCGCTCAAGATCGTTGCCGGCGCCGCTTCGGGCGGAGCCGCGCTGGTGGTGCAGGCCGACTCACCTATCGTCGGTGCCAAAGATCTGGCCGGAAAGAAGCTGGCCAGTCCGCAGCTAGGCAACACGCAAGATCTCGCGCTCCGTCATTACCTCGAGCGCAACGGCCTGAAAACCAAAGAGCAGGGCGGCGATGTTCAGATCGTTCCGATCGCCAACGCCGACACGCTGCAGCTCATGCGCGCCAAACAGCTCGACGGTGCCTGGGTCCCGGAGCCGTGGGTGACGCGTCTTCTGCATGAAGCCGGCGGTCGCATTCTCGTCGACGAGCGCGATCTGTGGCCCGACCGAAAGTTTCCCATCACGGTGCTGGTGGTGTCGCAAAAATTTCTCGAAGCACAGCCACAATTGGTCGAAAAACTGGTGCGCGCCCACGTCGAGAACCTGACCTGGATGGCATCGCACGCCGACGAAGTGCGCACGCTTCTGCCCAAGGCTCTCCTCAAGTTGGGCCAGAAGGCGCTCCCGCCCGAAATCATCGACGAGGCGCTCAAACGCATCGACTTCACCTCGGATCCGATGCCCGCTGCGCTCATGCAACTCGCCAGCGACGCGCGCAAGCTCGGCTACATGCCGGCCGCCGGAAAGCCGGAAGAGGCTCTCGATCTGCGTTTCGTAAAAGGATCCGGCACGCCTTGATTCGCATCTCCCAAGTCTCCAAGCATTTCATCTCGCGCACCGGCTCGCACCACGCGCTAGACTCGGTCAGCCTCGACATTGCCGACGGACAGTTCGTCTGTCTGGTCGGCCCTTCGGGCTGCGGAAAATCGACGCTGCTCAATCTCATCGCCGGCTTGGAGATGCCCGACAGCGGCAGCGTCACCGTCTTCGATACACCGGTGACCGCGCCCGGCCCCGATCGCTCGGTGATGTTCCAAGACTCGGCGCTCTTTCCCTGGCTGAGCGTTCGCAAGAACGTCGAGTTCGGCCTCGAGCTGGCCAACGTTCCACGCAGCGAGTGGCAAGGTCGCGTCGAAACCTTTCTCAAAAAGGTACACCTGTGGCGATTCCGCGATGCCTACGTGCACGAGCTCTCCGGCGGAATGCGTCAGCGCGTGGCCCTGGCCCGTTCGCTCGCGCCCGATCCGCGCGTGCTGCTCATGGACGAGCCGTTCGCCTCGCTCGACGCGCAGACTCGCGACGTGCTGCACGTCGAGCTGCAGGAAATTTGGCGCGCCACGCAAAAGACGGTGGTGTTCGTCACGCACAACGTGCGCGAAGCGGTGCGACTCGGTGATCGAGTGATCATGCTGGCCACTCGGCCGGGCCGCATCAAGCACGATGTGAAGATCGATCTGGCGCGCCCGCGCGAATCTGAAGGCGACGTGGCGTATTATGTCGGACGAATCATGAAAGAGTTGAAGGTCGAAGTAGACAAGGTCATGCGCGAGGAGATGGGTGATGCGTGGCAGCCTACGCCGGGGGATCTTCCTTCTGGTCCTACTGGCGGCGTGGGAGGCGGGATTTAGGCTTCACCTTTGGGAGTCGTGGCTGTTTCCGTCTCCAATCGGTGTGGCTCGCAGTCTCTGGGAGGGATTTTCCGACGGGACCATCTTGGTCGGCGTCGGTGTTTCGTTGCGTCGACTGTTCATTGGTTACTCGATTTCGCTGATCGTGGGCCTTCCACTCGGGCTCGGCCTGGCGCGCTCGAAGGTGCTGGAAGATTCGCTCGGCACCATCGTCACCGGAATGCAGGCGCTGCCGTCCATCTGCTGGCTTCCGATCGCGCTCATCTGGTTCGGACTCTCGGAGACGGCGATTCTTTTCGTGGTCGTGGCCGGCTCGCTGTTTTCGATCACCATCGCCACGACGGCCGGAGTGCGCAACGTGCCGCCGCTGCTGGTACGCGCCGCGCGAACCATGGGCGCGCGTGGCCCGCAACTCTACTTCCGCGTCATTCTTCCAGCGTCGCTCCCGGGAATTTTGTCGGGCATGCGCCTCGGTTGGACCTTCGCCTGGCGCTCACTCATGGCCGGGGAGCTCCTCTTCGTGTCGGGCGGCCTTGGTCAATTACTCGCCACCGGTCGCGAGCTCCGGGACATGTCGCGGGTGTTGGCAGTGATGGTGACCATTGTGGGCCTCGGTCTACTCACCGACGTATTGGTATTCGATCGATTGGAACAGAGAGTCCGCGAGCGTTGGGGCACCGACCGCGCCTAGCGAACATCTAGCGAGACGCCGGCGGACTACCTCCGCAACAGGACTCCATCCACGAACCACTTTCGTGTAGCATGCCCGGGCGTGCGAATGAAAAGGAACAGTCTCCTCGGAGCGATGATTTCGGCGGCGTTGGTAGCGCTGGTCGGCTGCGCGACCGGGCCTCCACACGCGCTCCTTCAAGCGGCCGATCGAACGATGGCGAGCGGCAATTCTCGTCGCGCGCTCGAACAATACGATGCGATCGCCGACTCCCCCAAAGCCTCGCCACAAGAACGAGTCACCGCGCTAGTGGGCGCAGCGCGTGCCTGCGATCTCCTGCAAGATCGAGCAGGCGCGATCGATCGACTCGAACGCGCAACCGAACAGGATGTCCCCGGAGCGACCGAGCCGGCCTATTTTTTTCTGGCGGAGCATGTGCGCGATGCGGATCGACCGCGCGCGCTCAACCTCTACTACCGCGCCGCCGCCGGAGCGGAAAAAAATCGTTTTCACAAATGGCCCTATCAGGCCGCGATGGACCGCATCGTCGAAATGTCGATGGCGCGCTGAGCAGCTTACCCGTTCGAAAACACGTTGAAGGTGGGTTGGAGAATTTGATCGAGGCGCGCGAGGTCGATCCCCAGCGCCGACGCCGCGGCCACCCGATCGCCGCTCAGCGCTTGCAGCGTCCGCATCGCCAGCTGACGCTCAGCTTCGGCGACCTTGGTGCCGACCGCGATGGGAACCATCTGCGTCATCGGCGCTTCGCGATCGAAAAGCAGCGAGCTCACCAGCTCCGCGTCGAGGGTCTCGCCGCGCGCCAGCAGCACCGCCTGCTCGATCAAATTTCTCAGCTCGCGCACATTTCCCGGCCACCGATGCGCGGCCAGACATTCGACGGTGTCCGCCGAAAGGGTTCTGATCGATCTTCCAAAACGCTCGGCCGCCGCGCGCATGAAGCGATCGGCCAACAGCCCGATGTCCTCCAATCGATCCCGAAGCGGCGGCAGCACGATGGGAAAAATATTGATCCGATAATAGAGGTTCTCGCGAAACTTTCCCTCGCGTGACATCTCCAGCAGATCGCAGTTGATCGCGCAAACCACGCGTACCTCGGCCACATGCTCGACCTTGCCCCCGACGCGGGTGTAGCGAAACGTCTCAAGCACCCGCAACAGGTCGACCTGCGCGCGCTCCGACATGGTGGAGATTTCATCGAGGAAAATAGTACCGCCCTTGGCCACGCCGAACTTTCCTTCCGACGAGCTGATCGCACCGGTAAACGATCCCTTCTCGTGCCCGAAGAGCTCGCGCTCAGTGATGATTTTGCCCACCGCCGCCAAAGCGAGTCGGCGCCGATGGGCTCGACTGATGCGCGGGCGCCTGAACAGGTGCCGACGGGCGGGCGGGTTGCGGTGGTGGAGTGTAACGAGCCGGAGGCGGACTGTACGTCTGCTGCGGCGGATTGTAGCGTTGCGGCGGCGGGCTGTACTGTTGCGCCGGCGGGTTGTAGCGTTGCACCGGCGGATTGTATCGTTGCGCCGGTGGATTGTATTGTTGCGCCGGCGGGCTGTATCGTTGCGGCGCGCTGTACGTCTGCGATGGTACATTGTGCGTCGGCGGCGGATTGTAGTGCTGCACCGGTGCACGAACTCCCGACGAGCTCTGACCTGGCGTCCGGGTGATCGGAATTCCACCATTCTGATATCGCGGCTGCACGCGCGCAGGCATCATCGCCGGCCGAGGCGTGACGTTGACTTTCGGCACCGCGTGAGGGGCCGCGACATGTAGCGGAACCGCTTGAATCGGATGGCCAGACGCTTGCGAGATCGCGTGCGCCGAAGGACCGACGGCGAGATGAACTTGCGTTCCGTTGGCGTTCACCGTTCGTATGTTCGCGAGCGGTCGCGTCTGATTATAGATTACGTGCGCCGAAGCGGACGGCACATAGGTGGCGTGCGCCTGTCCCAACTGACCGGCCGCGACAAATCTCCAGGAAGTACCACCGCGCCCCGACGGTGGCGCGATGGTTACGCCATGAGGTCCGAGCGGTGCCCAGCCGACATAACCTCCGCCCGATCTCCAATGAACCCAACCCGGGCCCCACAAAGTTCCGGGGCGCCAGCACCAGCCGCGGCCCATTCCCCAGATCCAACGTCCATAATGAAAGGGGGCCCATCCCCAGGCCCAGTCGGAAGCCCAGGTCCAGCCCCAATCGGTGTAGACCCAATGGCCGCCACTCGAATACGGCGAGAAATCTGCACCGACCGAGTCGCTCGCGGGCACCCAGATTTGGCCATAATTGGGATCGTCGATCCACTGTCCATAAGGAGACAAGGCTGATTCAAACTGCTGATACGCTGCGGGGTCGTAGCCTTCGTCGTAAGCGGCTGCGGCCTCTTCATCCGTCTGTGGCTGCGCCGAGTCGTCGTCCGGATCACCTTCGCCAGTGGGATAGGGATCCTGAGTGTCCGTATATTGCTGTTGCGGATCTTGCGGGACCTGCTGCTGTGGATCCTGCTGATACTGCTGTGGATCTTGCTGATACTGCTGCGGATTCCGTGGATACTGAGGCTGCTGCGGATATGGGGGTTGCTGCGGATACTGGGGTTGAGGGAATTGTTGCTGCGGTGGCTGTCCGGCGGGATAATTTTGGGCCAGCGCCGGAACCGAGAAGAAAACTCCCAACAAGTATAATAACTTGCGCATCGCGTTCCCCTCTCATGGAATGTGGGATTCCCCACATCACAGATACGCTGGCAGTATACTTTTATTCAGACGAGAATTCACGATGTTCCCGCTTGCCAGGGGCCGCACGAGCCTTTATCGTCAGAGACGTAGAGCACACCGCTTTTCAAGAAAACCAAATCGAAACACCCTCTCATCAAACAAACATCAATAGGAGCGCGAAAGAAGCCGTATGGGTACCAAGCTGTTTNNGCGTTCTCTCAAAACGGTCGCACCGTTCTGAGCGTGCGCATCGCAGTCGATCGAGAGACGCAACGTCCCCGTGGATTTGCATTCATTGAAGTCGCCACGGACGCCGATGCCGAATCCGCTATCAAAGAGTGGAACGGCACCATGCTGAACGGACGCAACGTCTTCGTCGAAAAAGCGCAAGAGCGCGCGCCGGGTGCACCTCGCCCAGCGCCTAGACCGCGACCGTTCGGCGGACCTGGAGGACCAGGCGGCGGACCTGGCGGTCCACCTCGCCCAGGCGGATTTGGCGGCGCTCCACGCGGACGCTTCATGCCGATGGCCTCGGCGGAAGTGAGCAAGGAAGAGCAACGCCGTCGCCAATCTCGTCCAGAAAAACGTGGCGAGAAAAAGAAAGGCGAAGGCGGTCGTCCGAAGGAAGAGGATCTCGAGCGCGGAAAATGGCGCTGGGATGGAAACGAAAACGATTAGTTTTCGTCTCGAATCGCCAACTCCAATTTCATTCCGGTCGAATTAGATAGAGCGCGCCCAGCGCGACGAACAGGACACCTGCGCCCCGTCGGAGATAGGACGCGGGCACGAAGCGCGTGATCGCCTCGCCGAACACCACTGCCAAAAATGAGCTGGCGGTCAGCGCCAACGCCGCACCGAAAAAAACACTCAGCTTGGACGATTTTCCCGAGGCCAGGGCCATGGTGGCGAGCTGCGTCTTGTCTCCGAGCTCGGCGAGAAAAACAGCACCGAAGGTGGTGGCGAGAAGTTTGAGGTCCATGCCTCGCTACTAACACGAATGGTCGCCGTCGATCTAGCAGACGAGTTGGTGCTACTTGGCGGCGGGAGTGGTCGGCGGCGTTTCAGTCTTCGCCGCGTCGGTCTTGCTCTCCACCTTTTTGACGGCGGGCTTTTTGGCCGACTTGTGTTTGCCATCGGTCTTGGTGGTGTCCGACTTTACCTCTTCGGTTTTCACGTCGGCAGTTTTTTGATCGCCGGCGATCGCACCTTTCTTGTGCGTCGAAGCAAACGCCGAAGCCGAGAGCAGAGTCGAGATCATCAAAGCAGACAGGGTGAGACGCATGGGAGCCTCCTCTTTCATTGGTCACCGTGGCGACCTGGTTGGAGAGACTCGGATTGCAGCGCTCATGCCGCGCTCGCAAGTGTCCGTCGAGAGCCGTTTTTCGTTTTCTATTCCAACTATTTTTGCGACCGATTGGGGCGTTCTGGCGCGCGCCCGTGTGCAGGTGAGGCGTGCGGGCCAAACGCGCTCGCGCTTTGCATTCGAGTGAGGCGTTGCTAAACTGCGCGACATGAAAAAGCTCTTCTTGGCCGTCGCGCTGGTGGCTGGATGTCAGACAAGTAGCACTCCGGCGCCCAAGGTAACTCCGGCGGTCGCAGCTCCGGCCACGCCGGCACCCGGTGAGCCCCCCATGCTCCCCGTTGGCACCAACACGGTGTGTCCGGTCACGGGTGAAAAATTCACGGTGAAAGAGAAGACGCCCCAAGTCGCCTACAACGGAAAACGCTACGCGTTCTGCTGCGGAGACTGCGCACCGGACTTCAACAAGAACCCCGCCAAGTACGCCAAGTAATCGCTCAAGCGACGATGTCGTGCACGCGCTCTACTCCCGCCGGATGCTCCTCGATCTTGAGAACCCGATGAATGACGCCGTGAAGCGCGTAGATCACCGGCGTCAATCCAACCGCTAGAAGCACCTTCACCACGTAGCTGGTCGTCGCCGCTTGTCGCAGGCGATCGGGCGTGAGCTTTCCATAGAACGCGATGTAGGTGACCACCAGCGTGTCGATCAGCTGCGAAACCAGGGTCGACCCCGTCGAGCGCAGCCAGATATGTCGCGATTGCGTCATGCGTTTGAAATATTGAAAGATGGCGATGTCGACGATCTGACCGATCAAGTAGGCAACCAGCGACGCGAAGAAGATGCGGTTGGCGTTGCCGAATACATTGTCGAAGGTCGATTGAGAAATCGGAGAAAACGATGCCGCTGGAATGAAACGCGCCGCGAAGATGACCAGGAATGCGAATACCGCCATCCAAAAACCGACATAGGTCACGGTGCGCGCCCCGCTCGACCCGTAAAATTCGTTGATCACGTCGGTCAAAAGGAAGGTGATGGGGAACCAGATGGCACCGACGGACAGCGTGGCGTGCAGCGTGGTGATTCCGAGCGGCACATCGAGCGTAAACAGCTTCGAGCCGATGGTGTCTCCGATAAGTAGCGCAGTGAGGAAGATGGCTGCCAAATAGAGAAACAACTTCTGCCTGGCGTCGAGCTCGAGCATGCCCGCACCATGCACGAGCGCTTGGTCGTGGTCAATGCGGGGACGAGCGAGTCAAGTGCGGAGTTAGGGCAGCGGCGGATGCGCGAATGCGTCGCGAACTCGGCGCGGCGCTCCGGGACGAATTCCGATCTGAAGCTCACCACGCTCGAGATCACGAAGCTTTCGGTACGCGGTGGCCTCTACATCGCGCGCGACGCGTGCAAGAAAGCGCCAAACTCGAGCGGCGACCGCGCCCCCGCCGAAGACCGAACCGCGCGACGTCGAACCGCCCGCTTCCGGTGCGCCCGAGGGTGCGGGCGATGCGCTTCCGAAATATTTCTCCGATTCGATCTCTGCTTCGACCGGCCCAGTTTCTTTTTCCATGCGATTGAATTATGCGAAATCGGCGCCAACTCGATAAAGGAAGCGAGCGCTCAGTAAACGGTCCAAGGCTTCGGTAGGCGAAGCTCTTGATAAAGCCGCATGGCGTAGCGATCGGTCATTCCGCACAAAAAATCACCGATGGCGCGATCGAGATTGTCCTTCTCGCTGGCGCTCTCGGAGTCGCCTACCCCTTTGATGCGAAAGCGCTCCTGGAACTCTTCGGAGTGCTCATGAAAATGGTTCCACAGCTCCTCGAGAATCCGCTGCGCTTTGGCGAACTCTTCACGAATGCCCTTCGATTCGTACACGCGCTCATAGAGAAAATCGCGCAACACATAGAGCGCGTTCAAGCGATCTTCGCTCATGCGAATCATGCGCTTCTCTTCGAAGCGCGAGCTCTCCACCAGATCGCGCACCAACGTTTCGATGCGTTGTGCGTGACGGGTACCGAGCGTTTTCTTCACTGCTTCGGGCACGTCGTCTTCGCTGACCAGGCCGGCGCGAATGGCGTCGTCGAGATCGTGATTCACGTAGGCGGCAATGTCGGCAATTCGCACGATCTGTCCTTCGAGCGTCATGGCGGTGAGATTCGGGTTGTCGCTGAAGATCGCGCCCTTCCCTTTTGAATGCTTGAGAATACCGTCGCGCACTTCAGGCGTCAGGTTCAGCCCCTGACCATCGCGCTCGAGCTTCTCGACCACGCGAATCGATTGCTTCACGTGGTGAAACCCGTTCGGCAGAAGCTTGGCCAGCACCTGCTCCCCCACATGGCCGAACGGCGTGTGTCCGAGGTCGTGACCCATCACGATCGCTTCGGTCAGCATCTCATTCAGATCGAGAAAGCGCGTGACCGAGCGCGCGAACTGCGCCACTTCGAGCGTGTGCGTGATGCGCGTACGATAGTGATCGCCTTCGGGCGCGAGAAATACCTGCGTCTTTCCCGCCAACCGACGAAACGCTTTTGAATGAATAATGCGATCGCGATCGTGTTGGAAAAGCGGCCGAAGAGAATCCGCTGGCTCCGGCCGATCACGGCCGGCCGATTTGGAGGAGAGTTGCGCAAAGGGAGAAAGGGTCTTTCGCTCCTGCTCTTCGATGTGCTCACGAATACTCATGCTTTAACGATGCCCCAAAAGCGATCACGCAACAAGTGTTCAGGTGACACTATTGCGCGCGCAAGTTGATAACCAGCTGGTTTGACGAATTTATCTTCGTTTGCCTCGACCACCACCGGCGCCTTTGGGCGGACGGCCACCGGCTTTCCCCGAAGGTCGACCTCCCGACCGATCGCTACGGGAGCTTTTCCCGCCGCGCGAACGATCGGCTTTGGCGGGAGGCCGTTTGAACCCGGTCTTGGCGCGCACTTGATCCCAATGCTTTTTCTGCGGTTCGATATCCGGGAACGCGGAGGCCACCACCCCCACCAGCGACAGATCGAGCTGGCGGCGAGCGATGGAAACGTTTTCGACTTTGACCGAGATGGTGTCGCCGAGTGAAAAGACCCGTCCCGAACGCCGTCCGACGATGCGCATCGCCTTCTCGTCGAATTCGAAGCTGTCTCCGCCGAGGGAAGTGATCTTGACCAATCCTTCGACGAACGGCGCTTCGATCTGTACGAAGACGCCGAAGCTGGTCACGCCGGAGATGGTTCCGGTGAACTCTTCGCCGACGCGATCGCGCATCAGGAACGCGCGGTAGAGATCGACCACTTCACGCTCGGCCAACATGGCGCGACGCTCGTGCTGTGAGCAGGAGACCGCCATGGCCTGCAGCTCGGGTCGACTGGGCGCGGCTTCGGCGTCGGTGATTCCGCCGGCGGGAAGTCCGTCTCGTTTGAGCGAAATCTTCAGCAGCCGATGCACGATCAAGTCGGGATAGCGCCGAATCGGCGACGTGAAGTGAACATAGTCGGTGGCAGCCAATCCAAAATGTCCGACATTTACCACGTCGTAGGCGGCCTGCTTGAGCGTGCGTAGCACCAGGAAGTTGAGCGCTCGCTGCGCGCCGGTCGGCTGCGTTTTGAGCGACAAGAGAAAGTTCCGCATCTTCTTCGGATCTTTTCCGTCCGAAGGTGAGAAGCGCAGGCCATAGGCTTCGGCCAGCTCGGCCAGCGCCTCCAGACGCTCGTCTTTGGGCACCGCGTGCACGCGCCACAACGTGTCGATTTTGTTGTCGCGAAAATGGCGGGCCACCGATTCATTGGCCGCCAGCATGCAATCTTCGACGAGTTGATAGGCCTTGACCACCTCTGGATTGGCGCGCGACTGGACCACGTCGCGAACCAACAGCGGATCGTCGGCATCGAGAATCACGCGCGCTTCCGGCAATTCGAAATCGAGGGCGCCGCGTTCGGTTCGTCGCGCCCGCAGAAGTCGCGACAGCGAAAGCATCTTTTCCAACGTCGGCAAGAATGGACGATAACGCTCGCGCGGTCCGCGAAAATCTCCGCCCAGCGCGGCCGCCACGCCGGGGTAATCGAGCCGGCCCTTCGAACGAATCACCGCCGCGCAAAAGAGGGGTGCGCTTACCGCGCCGGTGTCGTCGACGTCCACCCGCGCCACCATCGCCAGGCGATCGACGTTCGGATTGAGCGAGCAGATTCCCGACGAGAGCTGCTCCGGCAGCATGGGAATGGCGCGGTTTGGCAAGTAGACAGAGCAACCGCGAATGACCGCTTCGCGATCGATGGTCGTGCCCGGACGCACGTACTGCGAAACGTCGGCCACCGCCACCCACAAGCGCTTCACCTTGCCCTGAGCTTCGAGGCAGATCGCGTCGTCGAAATCGCGCGCGGTCTCGGGATCGATGGTGAGAAACTCGAGCTCGCGCAGATCCATGCGATCGGCCAAATCGGCTTCGCTCACTTCGGACGGTGCGCGCGCGCCTTCGGCCGCGACGTCGGCCGGAAACTCGTCGGGAATGTCGGCGCAGATGATGACCTTCTCGACCTCGGTACGCGGATCATCGGGACTGCCGAGCACGTGCGTGACGCGCCCTTGCATTGGATCTTCCGGACGCGTTGGATAGTGGGTGATGCTCACCACTACCACTTCGCCCTCCTTGGCGCCTCCGTCGCCTCCTTCGATGCTGACGATCGCGCCCTGCGTGGTGGCGACGATGCGCGGATCATCCGGTACTAGATGCAAATGTTTGCCGCGACCTTGCAGAATGCCGGTCAACTTGGCGCGCCCGCGCTCGATGATCGATTCGACGCGCCCCTCCACTCCTTTGAATCCCATCCAGGTGGAGATCGCTACGCGATCTCCGTCCATGGCGGCGCCACGCCAACGAGCGGCGACAAACGCGTCTTCTTCCCCGTCTTCACGCACCACGAATCCGTAGCCAGCTGGATGAACGATGATGCGTCCGGCGATTTGTCCTTTGGGCAACACCACCGGCTTCCCTGCCTGAGCAGAGGTGGCGACAATCGGTTCGATGTGCGCCACCACTAGGCGATATTTCTTGCCCGGCGCCTTTTCCACCACGCCCTCGTCGATGGCTTCGGCGAGCAGCGGAACAAGTCGATGTTTCGCCTTTTGATCGGCGTTCATTTTTTCTGCGATTTCTTCAATGCGTAGGCCCGCCGGCGGCGCTTGCCGCAGCGTTTTTAAAAGTGCTTCTCGATCCATTAATTATTTTCCTTTGAGTACATGTAGGGCGCGATCGTCTGCGCCCACCAAAATGAGTCCGTCGGCGGCCAGCACCGGAGACGAATCGACATCGCCTCCGAGCAGCACCGACCATAAAAGTCGCCCGTCGGGTGAGATGGCATAGAGCCGATCGTCTTCCGAGCCGATGAGCACCACTCCATCGGCGTCGATGAGGGGCGAGGAGAGAATGCGATCGGCGGCGTGAAAGGTCCAAGCGACGACTCCGTCGGGATGAACCGCATAGACCACGCCGTCGAAGGAGCCTACCACCACCGTGCCAGTCGGTCCGACGGCCGGTGAAGAGCGCACCGCGCCACCGGTAGTGACCGCGAATTTGAGCGCGCCATTTTCGCCAATTGCATAGAGTTTGCGATCATCCGATCCGAAATAGATCGTACCGTCGGTGGCGAGAGCCGGGGAGCTGTCGACGTCATCCGCGGTGCGAAACTCCCATTTCTTGTTGCCGCTCGAATCGACCGCGTAAAGTGCGTCGTCGTGGCAACCGACGTACACCGTGCCGTCGGCGGCGACGGCGGGATGGGTGGCGCAGTGGGTGTTGCCGGGCCAAAATTTCCATTTCTGTGCGCCGCTTGTGCCAATCGCGTAGAGCCCGTCGGCTGCGGCGTAGATGGTTCCATCGGGCGCGACCGTCACGCCATCTACATCGCAGCGCGACGCCTCCGGCCCCACACCGACGGAAGTGCGGCACGGTCCGGCGCGAAACTTCCAATTCACGTCACCCGATTTCAGATCGATGGCGTAGAGCTGATCGTCGTCGGAACCGACGTAGACCACTCCGTTTGCGCCCAGCGCGGGCGACGACCACACCAGATCGCCGGTGGCGCGCTTCCATTGAATTTGATCTTCGCGCGCGGCATAGATCGATTTGTCATGCGAGCCGAAGATGGCGGTTCCATCGGCAGTAATGGCGGGCGATGAGTAGATCACTCCGCCCACGGAGACTTTGGCGATCTCGTGCGGCGCGCTCGTCGGCGCATGAAACGCGCTCAATCCCGAATGGTGCGCGTCGCCGTGAAATTGTGCCGATGGAGAAAACACCAGCGGCGCCGGAAATGGCAGCGGCGAAGTCGGCATTCCACCATCTCCACCCTCCGCGATTCCTTCGCGCGGCGAGACCGGTTTATTGCTCGCCGCTCTGGGAGGAGGATCGACGCACGCCTGCCGCACGCACACCCGGGCACCTTTGCAGTCGGTATCTTTGCCGCAACCGTCGGGAAGGAGAGAGGGGGGCGGACAGCCGATGAACGCGGCCAATGCCAGCGTCAGGAAGAGACTACGAATCACTGCGCCGGAGCTTAGCGCAATACGCTGAAATTACAAACGAAAATCAGACGACTCGGCGTATTTTGCCAGCTTTTCCGTCGGAGACTCGGACTATCGGGGAGATTGCTGGCCCGGGGGCGATATGTTAAACAATGGGCGCCCCGATGATGATCCCGCACGACCAGATCGATTCCGACGCACAAAAGGTCGTACGACGACTCGCCCGCAGCGGATTCTCCGCCTATCTGGTGGGTGGCTGCGTTCGCGATCTGTTGCTCGGCCGGAAGCCCAAAGATTTTGACGTCGCCACCTCGGCCACGCCGCCCGAGCTCAAGTCGCTGTTCCGAAATTGTCGCATCATTGGGCGTCGTTTTCGGCTAGCGCACATTTTCTTCGGACCGAAGATCATCGAGACGTCGACGTTCCGCGCCAATCCGCGCGAGGTCGAAGCGGAGGTTCCCCTCGAAGGGGCGATCCCCGACGGTCTAGGCGGCCTGGACGCAGGCGAGCCTACTGCGTTTCTAGCCAGCCCGACCGATGCCGCGCGAGTCGCCGAAGAGATTCTCATCCGTCGCGACAACGTTTTCGGAAGCGCCGAAGAGGACGCCCGTCGACGCGACTTCACCATCAACGGTCTATTTTACGATCTCGACGCCGACAAAGTGATCGACTACGTCGACGGTTTGCCCGATCTCGAGAAGCGCACCGTACGGACGATTGGCGAGCCCGACATTCGGTTTCGGGAAGATCCGGTGCGAATTCTGCGCGCGATCAAGTTCGCCGCGCGACTCGACTTCAACATCGAAGCGGAGTCGTACCGCGCGATTCTCGAGCACCGCGGCGAGATCGCCAAGTGCGCTCCACCTCGCGTCCTGGAAGAGATCTATCGCCTGTTCCGTGGCGGCGCGGGACGTCGTTCGCTTGAGCTACTGGTCGAAACCAGCGTGCTCGAAATGTTGATCCCCGAGCTGGCGCGCCGGCTGGCCCAGCCGACCGCCGCCGCCGGACAGCTGTTCGCGCTCCTCGATTCGGTCGACGATCTGGTGCGCGAGGGCGTACCGACATCGAACGCGCTGATCTTGTGCGTGCTGGTGGCGCCGTACGTGGCAGACGTTTTGTACGATCCCGAGGAAAACTTCCGCGGTGGGCCGCCACTGTTTCAGCTTCTCGACGAGCGCATGCAACCCATGCTCGACAGCGTGCGCGCTTCGCGGCGCGATGTGGAGCGCACCAAGCAGATTCTGCTAGCGCAAAGGCGACTGCTTCCTTCCAAGCGCCGGCGCGGAAAGCCGATGGCGCTCGTTCGGCGCGACTGGTTCGATGAAGCGCTGTTGCTGTTTGAAATGATGCACCCCGAGCCGTCGGACGAGATCGTAGAAGAGGTGCAGCATTGGCGACGACTGGCAGAGAACGCCAGCTCGGACACGAACTTTCATTCGGGCGTGGAAAGCGCAACGCCATCGCCGTCTGGACAAAACGCCGGCCAAGTGGTCGATCCCAATCGACGCAAACGCCGGCGGCGCGGCGGAAGACGCCGACACAAAATGCTTCCTTCCGACGCCTCTTCGTAACGCGGAAGACAGTTGATCGCTCGCAGTCTCATCGGTCAGACGTAACGCGTCGGATCAGTGACACCAGCGGTAACGAATCCCTGCTTGCGCAGGAGGCACGAGTCGCAGCGTCCGCAGGCCAGCGCGATCTTGTCAGCCACCACCGGATCGTAACAGGAGTGAGTGATTCCGTAGTCGACGCCCAGAGAGATGCCGGTTTTGATGATCTCGGCCTTGCTCATGGCGATGAGCGGTGCGCGAACTTTCCAACCATGGCCCTCGGCACCCGCCTTGGTACCGATGTCCGCCATTTTTTCGAACGCCTGTAGAAATTCAGGACGACAGTCGGGATAGCCAGAATAGTCGAGCGCGTTCATTCCGGCGTAGAGATCGTGCGCGCCGAGCACTTCGCCCCAGGCCAGCGCGTAGCAGAGGAACAGCGCATTTCTCGCCGGCACGTAGGTGATGGGGATCTCCGCGCTCATTTTCTCGAGTGGGCGATCTTTCGGCACTGCGATGTCGGCGGTGAGTGCCGAGCCGCCGATCCAGCCCAGATCGACGTGCGCGATGCGATGCTCGCGGGCGCCGAGCGCCGCAGCCACGCGCGCCGCAGCGTCGAGCTCGACCACGTGCCGTTGACCGTAACGAAACGAAAGCGCGAAACACTCGAAGCCTTGAGTGCGTGCGATCGCGAGAACGGTCGCCGAATCGAGACCGCCGGAAAGAAGCACCACCGCTCGCTTGCTCATCCGGGAAACCGTATACTTGGAGGGCCGTGAGCAGCAACGTCAAACGCGAGCAGCGTCAATTTGAACAGGTTCTTTCGCGCGCGCTCGAACGAGGAACCAGCGACCATTACCGTGACGCGGCGCTGTACGATCACGAATACCGTCGACGACGCGAAGATCTCAATTTCTATTTGGCGTTGGCGGAGAAAGAAAAAGGGCCCATCCTCGAGCTCGGTTGTGGATCGGGGCGGCTACTGATCCCGCTCGCCAAACGCGGCCATCAGGTGGTGGGAATCGATCTCTCGGCCAGCATGTTGGCACGCTGCCGACAGCGTCTAGCCACGGTAAAAACACCAAAGCCTCCCGAGCTGCGTCGTGCCGATTTTCGCTCACTCGCACTCGGTCGCCGCTTTCCCTTGATCATCTGTCCGTTCAACGCCTTCCAACATCTCTATACTCGTCGCGATGTAGAGCGATTTCTCGACGTCGTGCGCCGGCACCTCACGTCTGATGGACGCTTCGTCTTCGATCTCATGAATCCGGATCTATCCTGGCTCTCTCGCGATCCGCAAAAGCGCTGGGCGAGAACCCGTTTTCGCCATCCGTCGACGGGGGAGCGGATGATCTATTCGACCAGCCTGGTCTACGACGGACCGCTACAGATCGCGTTCATGCGCATCTATTATGAGAGCGCGGAGAAAAAGACGCGCAAAGAAAAGGTCATCCATTTGGCGCATCGATATTTTTTTCCGCTGGAGCTGGAAGCGCTGCTCCATTACCGTGGCTTCGAGATCCTTCGCCACGACGGAGATTTCGAGAAAAAGCCGCTCGCGTCCGAGAGCGAGCAGCAGGTGCTGATCTGCCGCGTTTTACGCTCCCGTCGGAAAAAATAAAAAACCATCGGAAAGCGATTGACAACACCGTCGGAGATTGACTAGTGTCCACGGCTACGAATCTCTTTTTTACTACCGGAGGAACGAGGATGGCTGAGAAGGTTGCGAAGCTGGGAGTTAAGCGTGAACCGGGATTCTTGTACTTTCTGCGCGGCACGGACGTGTGGAAAGCACCGATGAAGCGAGCGGGCGGCCCGTCGGCTGCCGGCAAAGCGGAAAAGGTGGCGGCTGGTGGCTTCAACCGTTCTGAGGGATATCTCTATTTCCTCGACTCGAACGGTGACGTCTCGCGCGCGAAGCGCCTGGTCGGTGGCCAGAAGCGCAAGAAGAAGGCGAAGCTGAAGGCGGCCCCGAAGAAGGCGGCCAAGAAGGCAGTCAAGAAGGCGGCCCCGAAGAAGGCGGCCAAGAAGGCAGCCAAGAAGAAGGGCAAGAAGAAGTAGTTTCTCAGGCGAATGCGACTCGGGTTCAAGATCTGGGTCGCATTCGCCTTTGTTTTTGTCGGTTGCGCGGCCAAAGTTCCGGCCGGTCCACTTGGCCCGTCGAACAATGAAGACGGCGGAGTGCCGGTGTACGAAGAGTGTACGACCGTATGCCTGAGACCCGGTGACTGTGCGCTGGCCTATTCGTCGGGTGACGTGTGCCCGCCGGGATTTCACTGCGCCAGTCGATTCAGCTGCACGCCCGACGGCGGACAGTAGCTCGACGCGCGTTTTTGCGCCGTCGCCGTCGATCGATCGGTAGCTGGGTTACTCGCTCGCCTCTTTGAGGCCGGCTTCAAGGATGAGCGGCGAGACCGGCCCGGTGGCGATCACCCAAAGCTGATGCGTCGCGCGCGTGGCGCCGATGTGAAGCAGGTGGCGCGCTTCGACCGAATCGGGGTAGCTCGAATCGTTTACGTCGACCAAAATGACGTAGTCGAACTCGAGCCCCTTGACCTGGCTGGCGTCGGTGACATCGACCCCGGGCGCGAACGAAAACTCTTGGCGGCGCACGCGACGGAGCATCGGCACCTCAGCGCGCGCGAGCGCGGTGTGCCAGGCGTCGGCCTGTCCGACGTGGCGCGAGATGACCGCCACCGATGCCGACGGTTCGCGACCCAGCAGCGAACGCAGCGATTCACCCACCATGGCCACCGCTTCGCCCATGCCGTCGAATTTGTGAAAGCCCACTTCGGCGCCAGCACGCGCCTGCGAATCCGATTTCTCCGACGCCAGCGGGCCGAGCACCGCATTGGCAAACGCCATCACCGGTGCGGTCGATCGGTAGGCGAGCGTGAGCGGGCGAATGCGAATCGCGCGTTCACCGATATCCTCGAGCAGGGCAGCAAAACCGCGAAAGGCGTTATCGAAGATCACGCGTTGTGCACTGTCGCCGGCGATGGTCATCGATCGCCGCTCGTTGGTGGCATCATAAAGCAGTTTGATTTCGACTGCCGAAAGATCCTGCGCTTCGTCGACGGCGATGTGATCGTAGTCGAGGTTTTCGCCGTCCACTCGGGTGAGCTGTCCGTGAATGATCTGATAGAGCCGCAATAAAATTGCGTCGTCCTCTTCATCGATGCATCCGCGCGCCAGCTCGCTCGAAACCGCCGCTTCATCGAGCGGGCGACCGTCGACCGGAGCCAGCCGCTCCTCGTCGACGCTCTCGCCCACCAGCTCATCGGGCAGAACTTCGTCTAGTTGCGCCGACTGCCATTTGACGACCTCGATCAGATCCGATTCGCTGGCCGGCTCGAGCACCGCCTGTGCCAGCACCGCCATGCGCGCGCGATCGGTCATGAGCTCCGACTGAATGCGTCGCGCGTCGGAGAGCCGCGAAATCGTCTGCTTTATCGCCTGTTCGGCGCGATGAAAGGTGGGACTGGAAAGGGACAGCCGTCCGAGCACCGATTTCATTCCGCGCACGCGCGCGATCGGCGGCTGCGAGCTGGTCATACGCTGATCCCATTCGAGTAGAATCCGATCGGCGCCTTCGGCCCCAGCCAGTCGCGACGCGAGCAGGGCTCGTCCCGCCTCGAGCTCGACGGCCACCGCGCTCACGAGCAGCGCCAACATGGCCGGATGTTTCTTGATGCGTGAAACTTGGGTTGGCGTCTCCTCGGCATATCGGTCCGGCGCTTGCGGTACCAGACGGCGGCGCAAGGTAGTTGCCCACGAGCGAAACGTCACCACTGGAACGCCCTGCACTCCCAGCGCAGGCAAAACGCCGGATACATATCTCACCAGCGCGTCCGACGGCACCACGAAGAGACACTTGGAGGGTCGAAAGAAATTCCGCTCGTGAAACACCAAATAAGCGATGCGATGTAACGCGACGGTGGTCTTACCCGATCCGGCGCCACCTTGGATCACCACCAGTCCAGCACCTGGCTCGGTGATGGTGTCGAACTGCGCGCGATCGATCAGCGCGGCGATTTCGGGGAGCTGCTTATTTGCCTGCGCGCCTTGCGCCACTTCGAATCGGCGCTTTCCTGGACGAACCGGCTGAGGACGGGGCGGACGTGCCGCGGTTCCGGAACCACCTTCGAGCAGCGCGACGCCCTGCCCCTCGAGCTCGAACCAATCTCCGCCGACGTTCGACACGAAGGTTCCCGCGGGGCAACCGATTCGCCGCAAGCGACCGCCGGAGATGCTGACGTTGCGACGCACCAAGACAGTGCCGTGAAGCCCGGCCATCGGCCGGCCTACTTTGGCGCTGCTCGGCTCCTCGTCGTAATCGTCCCCCTCATCATAGCGATAGTAGATTTGCGAAACCGGGGCGTCGCGCCAGTCGACCACCTGGACGCCACTTTGCCGGTCGATGAAGCCGCGGCGGCCGATGCAGATGTCCTGGTCTTCCACCTTTCCACCGCTGCGCTGACGCTCGATGCGCATGTGGGCAAAGTAGGGCGCGCCCACGTCTATCGGTAGCTGCACGCGATCGCTGCGCCCGGCGGCGAGCGATGCCAAACGGGTCATCTGCTCCACCAGCGATGGCAAATCTTCCAGCTTTTCGTCGGCAATCTGATCGCGTAGCGCAATCATATCGGCTTCGAAATCAGCCCGCGACGGCCCACGAGAGACAGGCCCCGCCGCTTGGCCGCTCACGGCGGTCAGCACCCGTTCGAGGACTTTGAGCTCATCGCGAACGATCGCTTCGGGCTCGGATCCCGGCTCAACCGGCTTACGCATGAATTGATCAGTATAGGGCTTTCGACAAATCAGTGGGCTCAGATTAGTCTACTCAGGTGCTATTCCTCCGAGCCCTCATTCTGCTAGCTGGCGGCGCCCTGCTGGGGGTGGCGGCAAACGCTATTCGACCGGAAGGATTGCGCGTGGGATCCTTCGAGAGTCCCACTGTCTGCGACGAATCTGAAGCGGCCGGGGTTTCGGTCGAGATGGAGCCGAGCGAAGTTTCAAAGCTTTGCGGATCGACCGGTGTGGTAATTGCCGATGCGCGCTCGCCTAAAAGTTTTGCCGAAGGCCACGTGGCCGACGCGGTTCATCTGCCGTGCGATGCAGCGGGCAGCGTCGCCAGTCAAGCGATCTCCCATTTGGAAGAGGCCAAGACGGTGATCGTCTACGGTCACGACACCGACGAAGCGCGACCGGTGGCGGCCAGCCTGCGTCGCCGACTTCATGGAGTGCGCATTGCGGTTTTGCGCGGCGGCTTTCCGGCGTGGAGCGCGCAGGGATTGGCGTGCGTTTCGGGTCCTTGCGATGACTGCGCCATCGGCGGTCACAAATGAAAAATGCGCTCAGCCTGCTGTTGCGCCTCGGGTTGGCCATCGTACTGGTCTGGGCGGGCGTGGCCAAGTGGCGCGATGCCACCGCCTTCGCTATCGACGTCAGCAACTATCGACTGTTTCCAGCGCTGGCGCCCTACGTGGCGATCATGCTGCCGATGTGCGAGATCGTCGTCGGCTTGGCGCTGATCGTAATCCCGTCGAGAAATCGGTGGGCGCGGGCGGCCGCATTGGCCAGCGCGCTGCTCATGGCCATGCTCACCTTCGCGGTGGCGCAGGTGGTCGCGCGCGGTATCAACGTGAGCTGCGGCTGTTTCGGTGGAAATTCCGGACCAGTCACCAGCCTCACCGTCGTGCGCGATCTCGCCCTTTTGTCGGGCGCACTGCTGCTGCTGGCGCTGTTGCCTCGGCCCAGCGCAAAATCCCCCCATTAGAGGGTGTCCCGAGCCGACGCGAATGACGAGCGCGCTCGGATTTTTTTCGATAAGATGCCGGCATGTTCGATAGGCTGCTGCCGAAAAAGTTGGAGTTCTTCGATCTCTTCTCCCGACACGCCGCGCTGACGGTCGAAGGAGCGCAACTTCTTCAAGCGCTGCTCTCCGATCTCACGCACGTCGAAGAGCAAGCGAAGCGAATCAAAGCGGTCGAGTCGGACGCCGATCGCATCGCCCATCAGACGCTGGAGATGCTTCACCGATCGTTCATCACGCCCATCGATCGCGGCGACATTCATCGCATCGTCAGCCGCATCGATGACATCCTCGATTACATCGAAGCCGCGTCGCAACGACTCTGGCTTTACGAAATCAAAGAGGTCACGCCCGAGGCCAAAGAGATGGCGCGCGTGCTGGTGCTGTCGTCGGAGGCGGTCAAGCAAACCGTCGACGCATTGCACAACATGAAAAATCCCGATTTGATTCGCACCTCGTGCATCGAGATCAATCGCCTCGAAAACGAATGCGACACGCTGCTCCGTCTGGCCACCGCCCGGCTCTTCAAGGAAGAGCGCGACCCGGTGATGATCATCAAATGGAAAGAGATCTACGAAAACATCGAGGACGCCACCGATCGATGTGAAGACGTCGCCAACGTGATCGAGGGTGTTGTCTTGGAGAATGCGTGACCTTCATTCTCGGGGCGGTCATTCTGATCGCGCTGATTTTTGATTACACCAACGGATTTCACGACGCGGCCAATGCGGTCGCGACCTCCATCTCCACTCGCGCCATTCCACCCAACATCGCGCTCGCCGGCGCAGCAGTGCTGAACGTCGTCGGGGCGCTCATCTCGACGTCGGTGGCAACCACGCTGGCCAAAGGAATCATCGATCCATCGGCGGTAACCTTGCCGGTGATTTTAGGCGGCCTTCTCGGCGCGATCGTTTGGAACTTGCTCACCTGGTGGTGGGCGCTTCCCAACAGCTCATCGCACTGTCTCATTGGCGGCGTGGTGGGCGCAGTGATCGCCACCAACGGAACCGGCCCGGTAAAATGGGCTGCCATCAGCGAAAAAGTGCTCATTCCGACGGTGATGGCGCCGCTGATCGGATTCGCAGTCGGGATCGTCATTATGCTGGCGTTGATGTGGATTTTTCATCGCGCACAACCGGGCCTACTCAACCGCCGCTTCCGCTTGGCACAAACCGTCTCCGCGTCGATCGTGGCCTTCAGTCACGGATCGAACGACGCCCAGAAAACGATGGGCATCATCACGTTGGCGCTGTTCACCGGAAAGATCATTCCATCGCTCGAGGTCCCGACCTGGGTCAAGTTCGCTTCGGCCATCACCATCGGCGCGGGCACTTATACCGGTGGAAAAAAGATCATTCGCACCCTTGGAATGCGATTGGTGAAGTTGACACCGGTGCAAGGATTTGCAGCGGAGACCTCGGCGTCGGCAGTGCTGCTTTCGACCGCGCACATGGGTTTTCCGGTTTCAACCACGCACGTCATCACCGCTTCGATCATGGGCGTCGGCGCGACGCAGCGCCTCTCGGCGGTGAAGTGGGGCCTCTCCTTCAACATCTTCATCGCCTGGATCATCACGCTGCCAGCGGCAGGTTTGGTCGGCGCCATCTGCGCGCGCATCGCGGTCGCACTAACAAGGACAGATTTGGTGTGGATCAAATGAAGAATCAACGTGGAAATTGTCCTTGTTAGTCGATCTACACGGGCGTGCCGGTTCGCGTCACAGTCCGCTGAGACGCGGTGCTCCGCTCACCCCTCTCGGTACAACCTCGAGGGTCCCACCTGCGACCGCAGGGCGCGAAGCGGTGAGCGCAGCGAACCGTGCCCGCAGGAAGTGCCGCATCCATGGTGCGGCCTCACGGCGCCGCCAGACGTCGCCGACGCGCCCGAAGGGCGCTTGCGAAGCAAGCGGTGAGCGCAGTGAACCGTGCCCGTAGCAAGTGCCGCACGAACGTGCGGCCTCGCGTTGCTCGCTTGTGTTGGATCACAATCCACCTGCGCCTGAGAGCGGGGAGTTAATTCGTGGTCGGACTGGCGGCGGTGGCATCGGCCAAGATCAGGTCGCTGGCCTTTTCGCTCACCATATAGGTCGGCGTCACCAGAAAAAATCCCGGGATCTTCGGAAACACCGAGGCGTCGACCACACGCAAGTTGCTGGTACCACGTACGCGAAAGTTGAAATCCAGCACCGCGTTCGGATCGTCATCGCGGCCCATCTTGCACGTACACGAAGCGTGATGTCCCCACGCCTCTTTCTTGACGAAGTTCACCACGTCATCATGACTCTGCACATCGGCGCCAGGAACTTCCTCGGTGATCGAATCGCCACCGAGAGCGAAAAGGTCGGAGCTCTTCTGATTGATCCCGCGTACGAACTCCACGCCTGCGGCCACCGCCTCCACGTCGTTGACCGCCGGGCTGTTGTCCGCCGAGACGCCGTCAAATGGATTGGAATCTGTCGATCCCTCATCGAAGTAGTGAAAGTTGATGTCCGGCACGTCGCGCGGATTGCCGCTCACCAGCTTCACGGTGCCGGCGGTGTTGCCGGTGTGCGCTTTCAGAATCGCCCAGGTGAAATGCTGCTTGTCGGCGATCGCTTTGGCGGCATAGCCGGGCTCATAACCTTTGAAATAGCCGGACAGTCCGAAGATGAACAGATCGGGCAAGAGTTTGTCGACGGAAGAACGGTGCACGATTCCGCCGATAGCGCCGTTCGAGGTGTAGGCGCCTTTGCCCGACGCCCAATCGATCAGACAAGGATCTTGCGAGTTCACCGCCCAAGTGCACTTCGCCACCGATGAAAACGGGCTAGAGATCGAAGTGACCACGCCGACTTCGTAACGATCTTGCAAGTTGGTTCCTACGCCCGGTAAATCGACACGCACCGAAATTCCCAGCGAGTCCAGCTCCTCTGGCGGACCGACGCCGGAGAGCTTGAGCAGCTGCGGCGAATTGAACGCGCCCGCCGACACGATAACTTCGGGATGGACCTTCGAATTGTCGAGAAGAACGCTACGAAGCGTTCCACCATCGGCATTCCGCGGCGCGGTCGGATCCGCGCGATAGAGGTGCGCTCCATCGAGAAATTCGACGCCGATCGCCTTGGGTGTATTGCCGTCACCAGCCACGCCGTCGAAAATTACCCGCGTCGCTAGGGCGTTGGTGAGCACGGTGAGCGGAAATCCCTTCTGCACCGTGTCGAGTAAATATTCGCGCGTGCCGTTGCGTTTGCCGACGGTGGTCGCCAGTGGAATTCCAAACAATCCCTCGGTCTGGTCGCGCCCGGCCGAGGTGCTGTTGATGTCGCCGGTGAGCAGCGACGCAATCTGCGCGAGATTTCCCAGCAGCCCATTTTGCGAAGCAGCCGACACCGCGGCCTGAAGCGTCGCCAAGATCTTGAGGTCGCCAAGCCCCGCGTTCAGGTCTGCGTAGCTGGTACCGAGCCATCCCGACGATCCATGTCCGTCGTGACTTTGCGTCGTCTTCAGATACTGATTGCGCTCCAGACGCGCAAAATATTTTCGCATGTTTTCGGCGCGCCACGAATCGTCGCCCGATAGATCGGCGATGTCGTTCCAATCTTGTTCGTGCGGATAGACGGTGATCATCGCGTTCACCGCGGTCGATCCACCGACCGTTCCGCCGCGTGGATAGAGCAGCGTGCCCGGAGTCGCACCGGGAACCCCGGCATGAAACGATCCGTCTTTGCTGTCCACCGCCGGCGGTGAATCGTAGTGCTTGACCCAATAGCTCCAGGCGATGTCGGTGTCTTCGGTGGCCTTGGTGTGCTGAACTGGAACCTGGTAGTCGAGTCGTCCGCCGCGATCATCGCCGGCTTCCAGCACCAGCGTCTTGTGTCCCGCGCGGGCCAAGTTGGCTGCAAGCGGCCCACCGCCCGCGCCCGATCCAACGACGATGTATTCGAATCCGTCCAAGTTGGTGGGACGGTTTTTATTAAAGAGGCTATCCGACTTGTCGCCGCCGGTGGCGTCGCTTGCCGCCGGTGCACCGTCGCTTGCGGTGTCGCAACCGACCATCGATCCCGCCAACCCAGCACACAACACCAGCTCTAATCGGCCCATACAAAGGAAGGGAGCAAGCGATATGCCGCCGACGAAACATGTATTTCAGCTACTTACCTAGGCGGAGTCTGGAATGACGAGCGTCCAGTGTGGGTCTCCAGACCCCAGGTCTGCGATTTACGACACGGTCACTCGAGCCACGCGAATCGGCTTTTCGGTCCCAGTCTTGGGCGTGGACCGACCCCTACTTGTAAAACTCGGCCTGAGCCGCCGGCGCCTCGCCGACGTTGTCGACCTCTTGCAACTTCACCCGCATCTCGCGTCCACCTACGTTGAACACCGCGTCGTGTCCATCGATAGAGCTCCAGGTTCCGCAAATATAATGAAAGGTGGTGAGGCCAACGTTTACTTTCTTGCCCACCCACTCTTGGTACTTTTCGCGAAGGTGCCGCGGATTGATCGATTCGAGCATGGTTATCGTCCTTTGAATTCCGGGGTTCTCTTTTCGACGTAGGCGCCGATGCCCTCTTTGGCGTCATCGCTGATGAAGAGCTGCTGCTGAAGCTCGCGCTCGAGCGTGAGTCCGTCTGAAAGAGTCATGTCGATTCCGCTTACGACCGCGCGTTTGATGGCGCCCACCGCCTTGGACGCCTTGGCCGGCGGTACGAATTTTTGCGCGTAGGCTTTTACGGCGGCATCGAAATCTCCGTCGAGAATTTCGTTGATGAGGCCGAGTGTCTTGGCTTCCTCGACCGAAAGGTTGGTTCCGAGCGCCATCATTTCGATCGCTTTCGATCGTCCGACCGCGCGGGCGAGCCTCTGCGTTCCGCCGGTACCGGGAAGAACACCCAGGTTCACTTCAGGCAAACCAATCTTGCCGCCGCCGCGTTTGGCCACGCGCAGATCGGCGGCCAACGCCACTTCCAGCCCGCCGCCCACGCAGTGACCATTGAGCGCCGCGATCACCAACTTCGAAGTTTGCTCGAGACGCTGCAAGGTCTCGTTGGCGTGAAGACAGAAATAATATTTGTAGGTCGGCTGCGCGTCCTTGAGCATCTTGATGTCGGCGCCGGCACAGAAAAACTTATCTCCTGCGCCGCGAATCACGATCACATGCGCGGTCTCGTCCATGCGCGCACGTAAAATCGCCCGATCGAGCTCCTGCATCATCTCGTAGCTGTAGGTGTTGGCGGGCGGATCGCAAAGCGTCAGGGTGCAGACGCCGCTTTCGACCTGATAAACGACACGCTCACTCATTCAAATTCCCTCGGTGGCGAAAGAACTTAACATGAATTCTGGAGGCTGCCTACTCGACCTCGTCGAGCCAGGCCATTTGAATGGCCTCGAGAACTTTCTCATTCGACTTCTGTGGATCGTCGACGAATCCGTCGAGCTCGGTGACGAAGCGATGCAGATCGGTGAAACGCACTTCGAGTGGTTTCAACTCTGGATGCTCTTCAACCAAGGCGATGGCGATCTCTCGAGCACTGCTCCAGGTAAGTGGCTGTGCAACTGACATGATCAGCCCACCTTTTTCTTGGCGCGCTCTTCAGGATGCTCGTCCATCCACGCTTGGCGACTTTCGCGCGTGATTTCGACGACGATGTCTTTGTCAGACACTTTGGCTTGGCAACCGAGCCGTGAGCTTGCGCGCACATCGAACGCTTTATCGAGAATATCTTCCTCTTTTTCTTCCTGCTCAGAAAGCGAATCGCCGCCCTCTTTGACGTACACGTGACAGGTCGAGCAGGCGCAAACTCCGCCGCAAGCAAAGCCTACTTGCGCGCCGGCTTTTTGCGCGGCCTTCAAGATCGAAGTTCCGGCGGGTACTTCGATGGTATTTCCATCGGGAGTGAACGTGATCTTAGGCATGACCGTGTCCTTCTGTTCCTTTGGCGTGTTCGACTTTTTTCTCGATGTCGTCGACGTTTTTGCCGGCGACCGCGCGCGCGATGCTCTGATTCATTCGCTTCTCGGCGAACGGCTTGGTGGCCAAGTCGAGCGCCTCGGTCATATTGCGAATTCGGCGATGATCTCCGGCCACAACCGCGGAGCGCAAATCTATTGCGCGCGCATCGACCATCGAACGCTCCTCCGCAGTCAGCAGCTTTCCGTCCACCTTGAGCGCCACGTCAAGCGCGCCCAAAATTCGCTCGGCCTCCACGCGTGCTTCGGTTAGAAGCCGGGTCTTCATGTCTTCTTCGGCGTATTCGTACGAATCGAGCAGCATCTGTTCGATCTGCTCGTCGGTAAGTCCGTACGACGGCTTGACCTGGACGCTGGCTTCAATGCCGGTGGTCTCTTCGCGCGCGGCCACGCTGAGAATGCCGTCGGCGTCGACCATGAAAGTCACTTCCAGTCGAGCCAGTCCCGCCGGCATGGGCGGAATTCCTTTGAGATCGAAGCGCGCCAGCGAACGACATTCGCCCGCGGTCTCGCGCTCGCCCTGCACCACGTGCAAGTTGAATCCGGTTTGCCCGTCGGCATAGGTGGTGAACGTCTGACGCGCTCCGGCTGGAATGGTGGAGTTGCGCGGAATGATCTTTTCCACCACGCCGCCCATCAGCTCGAGTCCGAGCGAGAGCGGAATCACGTCGAGGAGCAGCACATCTTTTTGCGGACCTTCACCGGCCAAGAGATCGGCCTGCACTGCCGCGCCGAGCGCGACCACTTGATCGGGGTCGATGTCGCCGAGTGGCTCTTTGCCAAACAGATCTTTGACGAAGGTTCGTACCGCCGGAGTTCTGGTCGAGCCGCCGACTAGAATGACGCCATCGAGATCTTTCGCGGCGATGCCCGCATCCTTGAGCGCGCGACGACAGGGCGCTCCGGTTCGCACCAAAATCGGCGCGATGGCCGCTTCGAATTCGGTAAGGGTGATGTCGCCCGCCCGATCTTGGGTGGTGAGCTGATGTTTGATCGAACGCGCTTCGTCGAGCAGCGCACGCGATCGCGATGGATCGGCGAGATCTTGATCGCTGAGCTTTCGCTTCTGCATGAGCATCTCCGCGAGCGCGCGATCAAAATCGTCACCGCCGAGCGCGGTGTCACCGCCAGTCGACTTCACTTCGAATACGCCGCCGGTGAGCTTGAGAATCGAAATGTCGAAGGTGCCACCGCCGAGATCGTAGACTGCGAAAAGCCCTTCCGACTTTTTGTCGAGTCCGTACGCTAGCGCCGCCGCAGTGGGCTCGTTGAGCAGACGCAACACATTCAAGCCGGCGATTCGTCCGGCGTCTTTGGTCGCTTGCCGTTGCGCATCATCGAAATAGGCAGGCACGGTGATGACC